>JBBQDT010000082.1:0-18613 GCA_038319955.1 Gemmatimonadales bacterium
CCGCTTCCCCCCCCGGGGTGTCACCCGCGCGCGGGTTGTGCGCGGCCTGGATGTCACCCACCCCGCCCCCCCACTCGAGGCCCTGGCGGTTCTCGCCCCGGGCCCCGGCCGGTGCGCGATACCACGTGTAATGCCCATCGCGATGCAGGATGCGATACTCGGCGGTGTAGGTGCGTTCACTCCTCATGGCTGCGGCCCAGCGGGCGGCCACCTCCTTGCGATCGTCAGGATGGATGGCGTCGTTCCAACCGGTGCCGTGGAGCTCCGCGGTGGACTGTCCCGTGAGCTCGCGCCACACCGGCATCGCGCTCACCAGGCCGGCGGGGTCGGCGTTCCACACCAGCACGGTGCTCGCCTCGACGAGCGCGCGATAGCGCTCTTCCGTCCGCCGACGATCCTCCTCCGCCCGCTGCTTCACGGTGGCGTCATGCGCGAACATCGACACGCCGCCATCGGCGGTGGGAACGCACCGCACCTGGAGCCAGAAGTCGGCATCGGGGTGACGGGCCTCGTACTCGACGACCCGCTGCTCGTCCTGCGCGCGCCGGCTCTCCGCCTCGAACGGTGTGCCAACCCATGCGGGCAAGGTGTCCCAGAGCACGCGCCGCTTGGCCATACGTGCGTCGACACCGAGCCGGTCCAGCAGCGCGACACCCGCCTTGTTGAAGAAGCGCAGGCGCCAGCGCGCGTCGAACACGAGCATTGCATCGATCATCCCGTCCGTGGCCTGCGCCACTCGCCGGCGCGCGCGACGCAACGTGTCCACCGTATAGCCCAGCGTCGCCGACACGCCCAGATAATCGACGATGGAGAAGATCTCGATCGCGGAGCCCCCACGATGCGGGCTGGGTGTCGTGAGCACGAAGTCCCGGAATACCACCGCGAGGACCGAGGCGAGGATGACCGGACCGAAGCCGCCACGCCACGCGATGACGATGCTCACGACCCAGAAGAGGAGCCCGTGCAGCCCGCCGAACGTGTCGCGCAACAGCCAGGTGACGGCCACTGCTGCGAGCGCTGTCGCGACCGCTTCAGAATAGCGGCGGAGAGCGCTCGCGGAATGCACCGGAACGGACCGTAATCTTCCCGACGAACGACGTGGATCCACCTTCTGCTCCAGCGCTGGCTCGGCATATTCTCGCCATGAACATCATGCACGACAACACGCCGCCCCGCCATCGGCTACCGTGTCGTGAGCGGATCGTAGAGATAGGTCCGACCCTGCTGTTCGTCGAACAGGTACGCCTTCCGATCGGGTGCACGCGCGAGGAACCGCGCGTTCTCGGCCTCGCCACGGTCGTAGACCACCCAGATGCGCTCGTCAGCGAGGTTCGCGACGTTGCGCACGAAGGCGGTGTGCGCATCGTGCATCGGCGAGTAGCGCACGAAGACGACGGCGCGAAGATCGTGAATCGATGCGAGTAAGCTATAGAAGCGTTTCAGCTTCTTCTGGTCGTCCGTATGCTGCGCACGCATTAGCTTCACCGCACCCACACCGGCCAGCGCCATGACCAACGCACCGGCGACGATTGGACCAGACCAGCGCGCCGATCGCCAGTCGAAGGTCGAGGACCAGCCGGCACCACGAGGACGGCCGGCCTGCGCCGCGGCCCACGCGATGCCCGCCGCCGTGAGGAACGCCCAGGCGGGAACGCTCTCGTAGTAATACAGCGTCCACGAGGGCGGCGTCGCATACAGCAGATACGTCAGCAACAACACGACACCGCTGCCCACGGCGAACGCCGTCGCCCCGGTGAGCGTGAACAGCCCAAGCAGTGCAAAGATCATGAAGACGCCACTCGTGACGCCCCAGATGCTCACCGAGAGATACTTCGCGCGGACGACCAGCGCGCGAGGCAACGTGGATGGAAAGTGATCGACATGCACCGAGCCGTACGCTTGATTCAGCAGCGCCAGGTCAGGGGTGATGCTGTGCGTCGGCGGCGTCGTCACCTTGCCGAAGCCGGGGACATCGTACGGCATGTACATCCGCGTGTAGAGCGTCTGCGGCGTGAGGCGCCAGCCGCCAGTGGCGTGCGCGCTCCAGATCGGCAGAATCGCCAGCACGGCCACTCCCACCGCCACGGCGCCGGCGAGATCACGCCACCGTCGCGTCGTGACGACGTCTCGCAGCACCACGATCGCCACGGGGATCGCGTACGCCACGCCGGTGAGCGGCCGAGTGATCGCACACCAACCCGTGAAGAAGGCCACTGCAAGCAGCCACCCAACCGCCCGCGTCGAGCGCCACTGCAGCAATGCGTACCAGCCCGCGAGCCAGCACGCGGTGGTCGTGGCTTCGGAGAAGTACGACGCGCCGAAGTACAGCGTAATCGGAGAGGTGAGCCACAGCAGCCACGCCAGAAACGCCACGGCGCCGCTCGCCACACGGCGCGAGAGCACGAACAGCAGCGCACCGATGGTGGATTGCAGCAACAGCGGAACCAATGGCAGCCACCCCGCGAGCACGCCGAGTGACATCACGAGGGAATGACCGGGAAAATACTTCGATGCCAGAGTCGGCTCGACGAGCACGTGCGGCTGCTCCCAGAACGCCGGGATGGGGGGCGACGGCAGCGCCCACTTTCCGCGCGCGAAGATCTGTGCCTGGAGCACGTACGCCATCTCGTCGTGCACCACTGGACTGGGAGTCCACGCCGCCCAGACGAACCAGATCACGACGAACGTTGCCACGAAGATGACTGCAACGAACACGTGCGAGTCCAACGCGCGCGCGAGGGCACCGCGCTCATCCGAGGTCGCGCGACCGGTCAAGGAAGCCGTCAGTGCCACGACCAGAATCGCGACGAACGTCAGCGTCAGCATCAGCAGAGATGTACAGCGGTGGCCTTGATGCTCGCCACTACCGAAACACCGGCAGCGAGGCCGAGCGTCGTCGCCGATTCCTGCGTCACGATCGCCACGAGTGTCGACGTGCCGACTGCGACCGTGACACGCGCGAGCACGCCGTCCGGCGCGACCTCCACTATTCTCCCCTCGACCGCGTTGCGTGCGGACGTCTGGTCCTGATGCTGGCGCGCCAGGATCACGTCCTCGCCGCGCACGACGGCGTGGCCAGCACCGCCCGGATGATCCCCCACGCCGATGAGCGTCAATCCTTCGCCGGCAAAGGTGAGCGCGGCGATGTCGTCGTTCGACGCGTCGCGACGTATGATCCCCGAATACACGTTCTCCGCGCCGATGAAGTCCGCCACCGACGCCGAGGCGGGCTTCCGGAAGATCGCCTCGGGCGTGTCCACCTGGGTCAGCCGGCCGCCATCCAGCACCATCGCGAGATCGCCGAGCGTTCCGGCCTCGACGAAATCGTGCGTCACATGAAGCACGGTCATTCCCTGCTCGCGCTGTAACCGGCGCAGCTCGGCGCGCACGCGCACGCGACGCCGCGGATCGAGCGCGGCGAACGGCTCGTCGAGCAGGAGGATGTCGGGCGACGGCGCGAGGGCGCGTGCGAGCGCGACGATCTGCCGTTCACCTCCACTCAACGATGTCACCGACCGGCCAGTGAGCGCATCGGCGCCGAATCGCCGTGCCACCTCGCGCGCAGAATGCCCGTCGGTGCCGTACGCGATGTTCTCGTCCACCGAGAGATGCGGAAAGAGATAGCCATGCTGGTAGACCATGCCCACTCGCCGCATCTCGGGCGCATGCGCGGTGACGTCCACGCCACGCAGGGCGACGCGACCTGCCGTCGCGGCGCGGATGCCGGCGATCGTCTCGAGGAGTGTCGTCTTGCCGGATCCGGCCGCGCCGAGGACGATGCCCCACGCGCCCTGCGGCAGCGTGAACGTGATGTCGTCAAGCGCGAAGCTGCCCGCACGCGACGCGAGCGTCTCGACGGCGATCACGACACGCGCTCAAGTATGTCCGCGCTCGTCCGCAACGCGCGAAGGACGAGCAGCGGAATGATCGCGAGCAGCACGAGCACCGCAGCCACGGGCAGTGCCGCATCCAGCCCGAAGGCAGTGAACCGATCATAGCTCAAGACGCTGGCGACCTTCGGGTTGTACGTGAGGATGACGATGGCGCCGAACTCGCTCACGGCGCGCGCCCACATCACGATCCCGGCGGCGAACAGGCCGCGCCCTGCCATCGGCAGCGTGACGCGTCGGACGGCGCGCCACGGTGAGTCGCCGAGCGTGCGCGCCACGTCCTCGTATCGCCGGTCCACACGCGCGATCGACTCACGCGCCGCGCTCACGTAGAGCGGCGCCGCGACGAAGAGCATCGCGAGCCCGATGCCGAGCGGCGAGCCGACGATGCCGAGCCCGATGCGCGCGAGTGCGGCGCCACCGGGGCTGGCACGTCCGAACGCCAGCAACAGCGCGATGCCGGCGACAGGATGCGGAATGAGCAACGGCAGCTCGACGAGCGCACCGACGAGCGAACCGGCAGGCATGCGGTCGCGCGCGAGCAGATACGCGAGCGGCGTTCCGAGCAGGATCGCCACCAACGTTGCGGTCGTCGCCGTAAAGGCGGTGAGCGCGAGTGCGGACTGCAGCTCCCGATCGCCGACGAGCTGCCGCAATCCATCACCCCCGCCGCGGACGACGAGCGCACCCACTGGCAGCACGAGCACCGCGAGCAGCAGCACCGCCCCACTCATCGCCCCAACTGTTCCGATGCGGTACGCCGGCCGAATGGTCACGGCGCGGTACTGCCCGTTCGCGACAGCGGCGCCGAGTCGCCGACCACCTGGGGATGATCCAGCATGTCCACCGAGGCGCGACGCAGGATGGTCTTTCCGTCGTTGCCCAGCAGGAAGTCGACGAAGCGCCGTGCCGCTTCGGGGTGTGGCGCGGTCCGAGGCACACTGACGCCGTAGAGAATCGGTGCGCCGGCACGCGAGACGGTGTCGCGTCCGTTCCAGTAGCGCACCGTGGCCTCCGCATAGGCTGGCGCATGGGCGGGATCACCGAGATCGATCTCCGGCGGCAGTTGGATGAACTTGAATTTCTGTGCGCGGGCGAGCGACTCGTAGTCGATGATGTAGTCCAGCTCTCCCGCCGACAGCAGTGCCGCGAGCTCCGCGGCATTCCCGCGTTGCAAACGTGGCGGCGACTTTGCCGCCAGTCGCGCGGCGAGACCCGGCTCGCGGTAGAACCGCTCGGCGAGCGTGTAGACGAGCAGTGCCCGGTACCCTGCAGGCGCCAGCGCGGGATCCGTGCGGCCGAGCGACACGTCGTCGCGCAATGCGGTCGTCCGCCAGGTCGCAGGCGTCATCTCGGCAGCGTGGCGTGAGCGGTCGGTGTACGCAATGACCATGCGATTCCGCGCGAACGTCGCGTACCACGACGTCGTCCCGGGCATCAACAGCTCGGGAAAGACCTCGTGATCAGCCAGGGCAAGGACGTCGGGCACGCGCTGCAACTCGGTGATCCGGCGCGCCAGCTCGAGGGATGCGCCGTGCTCCTCGAACACCACGGCTCCGGTGCGGTGTGCAAAGGTGTCCAGCGCAGCTCGCATCGGTGCCGCGAGACTCGCGGCGTCGTACACCACGAGCGTATCGCGGCCTGGCGATGCCTTTGCATCGGGCGATGACGAGCAACCGGACACGAGGACGAGAGCACAGAGGGTACCGAGACGCATGCGGCGAATTTCGTGGCCCCCGCGGAAGGGCGCCAGTCGTCGACGCGAAACCCGCGAAACACTCCTTGGGCGCACCCGTATATTGGAGTGTCTCTTTCAACCCATATGACCGACCTCGCAATCGACATCCGAAACGTCGCGAAGCGGTACGCCGAGCATGTCGCCGTTCGCGACCTGTCACTCGCCGTACCGCGCGGCGCCGTGTATGGCCTCCTCGGGCCCAACGGCGCCGGCAAGACGACCACCATACGCATGATCCTGAACATCCTCATCCCGGACAGCGGCACCATCCAGCTGCTCGGCAAGTCCAATCGAGACAGTGGCGTCACGGACCGCATCGGATACCTCCCTGAGGAGCGCGGTCTTTACAAGAAGATGCAGGTTCGCCGCGTGCTCAAGTTCCTCGCGGAGCTCAAGGGGCTCAGTGGCGCCGAGGCGGACAAGCGCATCGAGTACTGGTTGGAACGCTTCGAGTTGAAGACGGCCGACAAGGACTGGGGACTGTCGAAGGTGGACGAGCTTTCGCGCGGCATGCAGCAGAAGGTGCAGTTCATCGGCACGCTCATCCACGATCCGGATCTCGTCATTCTGGACGAGCCGTTCTCCGGGCTCGACCCCGTCAACGCACAGGCCCTCAAGGACACCGTCGTCGAGCTCAAGGAGCGCGGCAAGACCGTGATCTTCAGTACGCACCTGATGGACAACGCCGAGCGACTCTGCGATTCGGTGTGCATTATCGCGCATGGCGACAAGGTGCTCGACGGCGCCGTCGCCGACGTCAAGCGCGACGCCGGCACGCGGGTCGTCGCACTGACCGTCGCCGGCGAGGCACGCGACGTCATCGCGCCGATTCTCGGCGATCGCTCGCTCGTCGCTCGCGCGGACGACCAGAATCGTTACTACGAGATCGAGCTGGCGCCTGGCGCCGATGCGCAGGTGCTGTTGCAGCGCGTCATCGCGACCGGCGCGACGATCCAGCGCTTCGAGCTGGTGCAGCCATCGCTGCACCAGATTTTCCTTGAAAAGGTCGGCGCCACTGGCGTCGAGGAGGGGATGAGTGGCCAGGGTTGAGATGAGAAAGCTCGGCGTGGTGTTCAAGCGCGAGTATCTCGAACGCGTTCGCTCCAAGTGGTTCCTCATCGGCACCCTGCTCGGCCCCGTATTCCTCGGGGTGATCATGGTGCTGCCCGCGTACCTCTCCATCAAGCAGCGACCAGCCGACGATCTCGCGAACGTCATCGTGCTGGACGCCACGGGCACCAACTTCGGCTCGCGCGTCGCTGCTGTACTGCGCAAGAACTATCCGAACTCCCCTCCCCCGCAGGTGAGGACCGCAACTCCCGAGCGGCTGGGCGTTGCCGAGGACTCCGCGGTGAATGCCGTGGTGCGGAAGGAGGTCTATGGGTTCATCGTGATCGACTCGAACACCATCGCCAACAAGTCCGTGCGATACGTCGGGCGCAATGCGAGCTCCGTGAACGACGTGCAGTCGCTGATGGCCGGTGTGAAGCAGCAGGTGCTCGCGCAGCGCATGGAACAGGCGGGCATGGACCCGGCCAAGGTCAACGCGTTGACGGCCGAGAAGCTCGAGACGAAGGTCGAGAAGATCGGCAGCAAGGGCCGTGAATCCGGCGGTGGCATGGGCAATCTCGTGTTCGGCTACATCGTGGCGTTCCTGCTGTACATGATGATCGCGCTCTACGGGCAGACGATCCTGCGCAACGTGCTGGAGGAAAAGACCACGCGCGTCGCCGAGGTGGTGGTGTCGAGCGTGTCCACGGATACGCTGCTCGCGGGCAAGGTGATCGGTGCCGGCATGGTCGCCATCACGCAGGTCCTCGCGTGGGTTGCCCTCACGATCGGCATGGTGGTCTATCTCGGCCCCATCCTATCCGACAAGTTAGGCGCGCAGGCCTCGGCGCAGGCAGCGACGTCTCGCGGATTGCCGGCCGAGGCAATCACGAACGCGCTTCCGTCGCCAGGTACGGCGCTCATCATCTTCGCCTTCTTCATCCTGGGGTTCATCTTCTATTCAGCGCTTTTTGCCGCCGCGGGATCGATGGTCAGCAGCCAGGAGGACGTCCAGCAGGCATCGATGCCCGTGATGCTGATGCTGATCTCCTCCATCATTTTCCTGCAGCCGATGCTGCTGGCGCCGGGCAGCGCCCTGTCGCGCACGATGTCGCTCATCCCGTTCTCGGCGCCGATTCTCATGCCGCTGCGAATGTCGCTCGTCCCCGTTCCATGGTGGGAGCTGGCGGCGTCGCTCGGTGGCGTGGCATTGGCCTGCGTCGTGGCAATCTGGATCTCGGCGCGAATCTACCGCGTCGGCCTGCTCATGTACGGCAAGCGGCCGTCGTTCGCCGAGCTGGCGCGGTGGGTTCGGTACGCGAACTAGGCGCGACGATCACGCCGGATCCCGGCGCTCCGCGGTCGACTGTCCACCGTAGACGGCGTCCACCACGAAGGGTGGGCGCCCTCGCGACTCGTCGAGCGTGCGCCAGAGATATTCGCCGAGGATGCCGAGCATGAGCATCTGCACCCCGGAGGTCACCGCCATGAAGATGACGATCGGCGCATAGCCCTTCACCGGGATGCCCCAGAAGAGCCAGTCCGCGAAGACGATGCCCGCGTAGACGAAGCCGAGCAGCGCGAACACCAGGCCCGTGACCGACAGGATGCGTATCGGCGCGTAGGAGAACGCCACGAACGAGTCGATGAACAGTTTGATCTTCTTCGCCAGTGTCCAGCGCGACACCCCTTTCTGCCGGCTGCGGCGCACGTACGGCAACATCACCGGACGGTAGCCCAGCCAGAAGATGAGCGACATCAGGTTCGTGTTCTTCTCGCGAATGCGCTGGATGTCCTTCACGACCTGTGCGTCGATCAGGAAGAAATCGAAACCGCCGGCGGGATAGCCGGTGAGCGCGAAGCGCCGCATGAGCGCGTAATAGCCATTCGAGAAGAGTTTCTGCGACGCCGACTCCTCGCGGTCGCTCCGCACGGCGAAGACGGCTTTCGTTCCCAGCGTCCAGTGATGCGCCATCTCGATGAAGAGCTCGGGCGGGTCCTGCAGATCGGCCGCGATCATGCCGACGCAGTCGCCTCGCACGACGTGAAGCCCGGCGAGAATCGCCGCCATCGAGCCGAAATTCCGCGACAGCTTCACCACCCTGATCACGTCGGGATGCTGGCGCTGATGCTCGAGTAGCAACTCGAGCGACCGATCCCCGGATCCGTCGTCGACGAACACGAGCTCCAGTGCAAAGCCGGGCAACTGCGGCCCGAGCGCGAGCAGCTGCGGCACCGTGTCGGGAATGTTCAGCTCGTTGTAATAGATCGGGACGACGATGCTGAGCAGCGGCATGCGTTCTAGCGCTCCGAGTGTCTGAAATCGAACGCACGAACGGCGTCGATGACTCTGGACTGCTGGTCATCGGTCAGGTGCGGTCCGATGGGCAGGCTGAGCACTTCGTCCGCAATCCGTGAGGCCAGCGGAAACGCATCGGCGGCAAATCCGAGATGCGCGTACGCGGCTTGGCGGTGCGGCGGAATGGGATAGTGAATGAGCGTGCCGATGCCGCTCACCGTGAGATGGCGTTGCAGTGCGTCGCGCAACGGCGTGCACACAACGAACAGGTGCCATGCCGAGCCCGCCCACGACGGCGCCCACGGCAGCTGCAGTGGCAGGTCGGCGAGCTCCGCGAGGTAGCGCCGTGCCTGCGCGACTCGGCGATCATTCCATTCGTCGACATGCGCGAGCTTGACCTCCAGCACCGCGGCCTGCACTTCGTCGAGACGGCTGTTGAGCCCTTCGACCTCGTTCACGTACTTCACGCGCGATCCGTAGTTGCGCAGCACGCGCACGCGATCGGCGATCTCGTCGTCGTCGGTGGTGATGGCGCCCGCGTCACCGAATGCGCCGAGATTCTTGCCCGGATAGAAGCTCCAGGCCGTCACGTCGGCGAGCTGCGAGCCACCGATGCGGACGCCATCGACGGAGGCCGCGTGTGACTGCGCGGCATCGTCGAGCACGCGGACACCGTGTGCTCGCGCGACTTCGCCGATCGCGCGCATGTCGGCCGGTTGGCCGTACAGGTGCACCGGCAAGATGACCTTCGTCCGCGGCGTGATGGCGCGAGCCACCAGATCCGCCGACATGTTGTACGTGCGCGGATCCGGCTCCACGGGTACCGGCCGGGCACCAACCTGTGTGACGGCGAGCCAGGTGGCGATGTAGGTGTTGGACGGCACGATGACTTCGTCACCGACGCCAACATCCATCGCCATCAGCGACAGGCGCAGCGCATCGAGCCCATTTGCCAGCCCGACACAGTGCTTCGCGCCTACGTATGTGGCGTACGCCGACTCGAACGAGCGCAGGGAGTCGCCCATGAGGTACCACCCGCTCTCGAGTACGCGGGCGATGGCGATGTCGATCTCCGAACGCAGTTCTCGATAGGGCGCGCCAAGATCGAGAAAGGGAACCTGCAGGCTCGTGTCCGTCATGGTTGCTGCACCTCTCTCGTCACGCGGTTGCGTCGCCGCGTACCAACCGTGAAAACTCGTCGTGGTCACGGATATAGTCGGCCTCGGCGTAGACTTGCGACGCCAGGACGAGGACGATCGTCTCCGGACTCTTGTGCACCACCGTCGTCCAGATCATCGGCGGAATGTGGAGCCCGATCCCCGGAGTGGCGAGCAGCACTTCCTCTCGCACCACGCCGTCGTCGATGACAACGCGGCAGGATCCGTTCACGCACACCAGAAATTGATGCAGTGCGCGATGCGCATGCTCGCCGCGCAGGCTGCCCGCCGGCACCGCGCCGATCAGGAAGTAGCGCTGCGGAACAAAGGGCAGGTGCGCGCCAACCTCGCCGAACGACAGGAACCCGCGCGCGTCGTCGATGAGCGGGATGCGATGCAGCCGCGCGCGACCCACACGCAGATCCGGCAGCGGCACGTGCGGTGCCGGCTCGGGCGACGCATGCGTGACCTGCCGCGCGTCCACCCAGCCGGTCACCCGCGCCGGATTGCCGGTGACGATCGCGCCGGGCGGGACATCCTTCGTGACGACGGCGCCGGCACCAACCATCGCGTGCTCGCCGATGGTGACGCCGGCGAGGATCGTCGCGTTGGCCCCGATCGATGCACCGGACCGCACTCGCGTCGCGGTATAGGTCTCCGGCCGCTGTCGACTGCGCGGGAAGAGATCGTTCGTGAACGTCGCGTTCGGACCGACGAAGACATCGTCGTCGAGACGCACGCCGTCCCAGAGCTGCACGCCGCATTTCACGGTCACGCGATCGCCCACGACGACGTCGTTCTCGACGAAGACGCCATCGCAGATGTTGCAGTCCTCGCCGAGCACGGCGCCCGGCAGAACGTGCGCGAATGCCCAGATCCGCGTGCCCCGTCCGATGCGCGTCGTCTCGACGAGCGCCATTTCATGCGCGAAGTACGGCGCGTCGGTCATGGCTCGACCGCCGAGATCTGGCGGAGCGAGCGCTCCGTGATGAGCTGCCGCAGATAGTCGCCGTAGCTGGATTTGCCCATCGCCGCAGCAAGCGTCTCGAGCTGCCCGGCGTCGATGTAGCCGGCACGGTGCGCGATCTCTTCCGGCGATGCGATCATCAGGCCCTGCCGGTTCTCGACGGCCTCGATGAACGTGGCCGCGCCATGCAGTGACTCGTGCGTGCCTGTGTCGAACCATGCCATCCCCCGCCCCATCACCTGCACATGCAGGTTGTTCCGTTCGAGATAGACGCGGTTCACGTCGGTGATCTCGTACTCGCCGCGCGCCGACCGCGCGAGCGTGCGCGCGATCTCCAACACCGCGTTGTCGTAGAAATAGAGACCGGTGACGGCGAAATTCGAGCGCGCCTTCGCTGGCTTCTCCTCGATGCTCAGGACCTTCCCCGCATCATCCATCTCCACGATGCCGTAGCGTTCCGGATCGCGCACATAATAGCCGAACACGCTCGCACCGTCGGTGCGGGCGGCGGCCTGCTGCAGGAGCATGCGCAGCCCGACGCCATAGAAAATGTTGTCGCCCAGCACGAGCGCAACGCGATCATCCCCGACGAACTGGCGACCAATGACGAACGCCTGCGCCAGCCCGTCCGGCGATGGCTGCTCGGCATAGCTGAACGACATGCCCCATCGCGCGCCGTCGCCGAGCAACTGCTCGAATCGCGGCAGGTCGGTGGGCGTCGAGATGATCAGGATGTCACGAATGCCCGCCAGCATCAGCGTGGTGAGGGGATAATAGATCATCGGCTTGTTGTAGACTGCGAGCAGCTGCTTGCTCACCGCCAGCGTGAGCGGATGCAGTCGCGTTCCCGATCCACCTGCGAGAATTATCCCCTTCACTCAGCGCTCTCCGCGGTTCGTCGTCGTGCGACTCCCGGGGGATCGCATCGGCGAAATGATGGCGCTCACAAGCTAATCCCGAGGTACGACGACTGTGTCCGTCTCCCTAACGGGCGCCGGCGCCACCCACTCGTAGAGCGTGGCGGACGAATCCCGCATGGCGACGCGCAAGAATGCCGGAACCCCCGATGGCGACGCCCATGCCGGACGCCAAAAACTCCGCTCGTCGTCCGTGAGCAGCACGTGACGCGCGCCGTAGCGCATCATGTACGCGCGCAGCTCATCGTCGGTCGATTGGGGAATCGAAAGGGCCCGGCGGTCCGTCGCCAGATTGAAGGAGTACGGCACAAAGCCGACGACGACCGGATCGGTGCCCGGTGCAGCCGCACTGGCACGACGTGCGAGTGCGTAATACGACACGGTTTCAGGGTTGTGCTCACGCTGCGCGCGATAAATCCGCACGTCCTCGCTGAGCGCCAGTGCGGCCCCGATGATGCCAAGGCCAGCCACCAGCGCAGCGACTCGCTGCGCGTGCACCCCTTCGCGACGGACCACGCGCGCGGCCCGCACTGCCACCACGGCGAGTGCTGCAGCCACCATCGCGTTCACCGCGCACACATAGCGGAGCTCGATGGAACCGCCGAGCAGCGCAAAGAACGCCAGGTTCGTCGCGAGAAACGTCACGAGCGCGACGACATTGCTGCTCTTCTGCCAGGTCAGCGACTGCCGCCCATCCCACAGCCGCCACACCCCGAATGCGGAGAGCGCGACGATCACCAGCAGCGCGACGTAGGACGCATGGCCGACCACCCCGTTCGCCAGGCCGGTAACGATCGCCTTCACCAGTGGCGGAAACGAATGAAAGTAGAAGCTCAGCCACTCGCCTGGATGACTCGCGATGAGACCACGAAGTTGCGGCGGCGGCGCGAGACTGTGCCAATAGCGCTGTTGCTCACCGCCATAGCTGAGCCGGGCCTGAAACTCCGCAACGAGACTGAACGGCCCGTCACTGCGAAACGGCGAGCCCCAGATGTGCGCCGTGTACACGAGCCACGGCGAGGCGACCACCGCCGCGGACGCACCCATCGATACTCCCTCGATCACGGTGCGACGAAGCCCGCGATCGAGCAGCAGGAAAATGCCGATTGCCGGAAGCGCGAGCACCGCGGTGGAACGGGTCAACCACGCAATCCCGAAGAACGCGCCCGCCACCACCGGCGACCACCGACCGCGCCGACAGGTCCAGACGAAGCACCAGAGCACGGCCGCGGCGCACATCGCGTCCGGGAGATAGCGACCGCCGGTAGCCAGCACGGTGGGCGACAGCGCGCCCGCCGCGCCCACGATCACGCTCTCCCCTCGGCCAAGACGCAGCCGCTCGAAGGCGAGCGTAGCAAGCGCCCAGAAAATGGCCGCATTTGCCATCGCCGAGACGATGAACCCGGCCAGCCCCGTGTCGCCCGACACGAGCGGCGCCACCAACGCAATCGCGAGAGGGTAGAGAGGATTCTGGTTGTGGAATGGCAGCGGGATGGCCGCAGGCTTCAGGAACACCGGCCAGAGCGCATCGTTCACGAACCCACGACCCGCCAGCAGGTTCCGCACGAGCCGATCGACGTATGCGCTGTCGTGCGAGAACCCGTTGACATCGAACGGCGTGTGAGGCAGCCCCACGATGAGCAGCGCCGCGAAGATCAGGGCGACGACGCCGAACAGCAGCGCGGGCGCGCCGGGCATGGCGCTCACGCCGTCTCGCGCGGCGATGCTGCGTGCATTCGGCGTGGTCACGGGGTCCGCTCGCGCGGTGCCGCGACGCCGAGCCGCTCACCGCGGTAGCCGCCAGACTGCACGCGTGTCCACCACCACTCGTTCTCGAGATACCAGCGCACCGTGCGCGCCAGGCCGGTCTCGAACGTCTCCTGCGGACGCCAGTCGAGCTCTCGCTCGATCTTCGATGCGTCGATCGCGTAGCGCTGGTCATGTCCAGGACGATCCACGACGAAGCGTATGAGCGCACGACGCGACGTCCCGGTTGGTGCGAGCTCGTCGAGCGTGTCACAGATCTGGTGCACGACGTCGATGTTGCGACGTTCGTTCTCACCGCCGACGGCGTACGTCTCCCCCACGCGGCCGCGATCGAGTACCGCGAGCAGCGCCGAGGCATGGTCGTCCACGAACAGCCAGTCGCGCACGTTCTCCCCTCGGCCATAGACGGGCAGCGACTTGCCCGCGAGCGCATTGAGGATCGTGAGGGGAATCAGCTTCTCCGGGAATTGAAACGGCCCGTAGTTGTTCGAGCAGTTCGTGACGAGCACGGGCAGGCCGTACGTATGATGCCACGCGCGTACGAGATGATCGCTGGCCGCCTTCGTCGCGGAGTAGGGCGAGTTGGGCTGATAGCACGTGGTCTCCGTAAAGAACCCATCCGCGCCGAGCGAGCCGAACACTTCGTCCGTCGAGACGTGCAGGAAGCGAAACAGCTCCTTCTCGTCATCTCCGAGAGCGGACCAGTAGCGGCGCGCCTCATTCAGGACGACGAACGTTCCGACGACATTGGTCTGGATGAAATCGCCCGGCCCGTCGATCGAGCGATCGACGTGAGATTCGGCGGCCAGATGGATGACGGCGCGCGGCGCGTATTGCCGGAACAGTCGCTCCACTTCCGCGGCATCGCAGATGTCGACCTGCTCGAAGCGATAGTTCCCGGCGCCCTCGACATCAGCCAGTGAATCGAGGTTGCCCGCGTAGGTGAGCTTGTCGACGTTCACCACCTGCACGCCGGCCCTGCGGACCAACTGCCGAACGACAGCGGAGCCGATGAACCCGGCACCACCGGTGACGAGAATTGAAATCATGCGACACGGAAGACGCCGGCCGATTGCACCGCGTGGCGGTGCATCCGACCGAACAGGGAAGGTGCTCCTGACGACGAGTGACGGCGTCGAGGATCAGGGCGGCATTGTGCGGAACAGACGAGTAGGGCGTGTGTGCGTCACCTGCCGGTGACCGATCTGCGTGGCGTCGGCAGACGGCGTGGCACGGTCACCCTCAATCGGCGCGAGTGGCCGCACTCGGGATGCTTTGGCCCGAAGGCGTCTCGACCATTGCCGAACGCGCTTTGCTGGTCGTCGGAGCGCCGATCGCGCGCTTCACATCGTTGGCCAGCCCTTCGATCTTGCCTTCGATGGCCGACTGAAATCCCTGCACCACCTGCGCGACGAGGTCGTCGAGCACGCTGCCGATTCGGCCGCTCGCACCTTTGGTGGCGACCACAGTGGCAGTCGCGGCCTTCACGTCGGCCCGAGAACCACTCAGAAGCACACCAGCACCCACGGCAACCGCCAGCGCCGGCCAGGGATTCTTCTTCACGATCTGCGTCACGTTCATCTTCTGCTCCAGCTCCTGGAGCGTCTCCGAGATGCGCGTGCGCGTCAGCTCGATGTCCTTCCTGACGTCAGCTGTCGTTTCAGCCATTCTCCGTCCTCCTTGAGCGTCTCCATCGTGTCGTGCGGCGCAAGTGCGGATGGCGAAAGTGCCCTCCGTCCGCGCATGAATAACCAGCCGGCAACGCCGCCGGCGATGAGCGCGAACATCAGCGCGCCGACCCAGTAGAGATCGCGCGGCAGCCATTGGTCACCGATGAGGAGCACCAAGCCCGTGAACGTCGCCAGGATTCCGAGGACGATCAGGACTCCCCCAGTGGCGACGTATGCGGTCCCCCGCCCAGCGGCGCCCGCCACCGCGCCGATCTCGATCCGTGCCAACCGAACCTCGCCGCGCACCAGATCGGCGCTCCCCTCCGCCAAATCGCGGAGGAGCACGCCAATGCCCCGAGGCGCGTGATCGGTTGGTTCGCCCGTCATGCGCTCCTACTGCCGGCGAAATGCCTTGCCGAGCAGATATCCGACGCCCACCGCGATGGCGAGCGATCGGCCGGGATGCTCCTTCACCTGCCGCTCGACGCCTGCCTTGAGACCGTCGAGGTCGGCGTCCCGGAGCCAGTCCGCCGCACCCTGCATCCCGCCGGCAAGCTGGGTCGACGTCTGGCCAAGCCGGTTCTCCGAGGCCATGGCGAACGAACCGCCCGCATTCTCACTCGTGATCCCGGTCTCGCGCGAGGCCTGCTGACGGAGCTTTTCCGCACCGGACGCCAAGGCGTCGGCGATCGTATCCTTGAACCCTCCTGCCTTTTCGCGAAGCGAAGAGCCGGTGTCCGGCATTGGCTCGTTGGCCGAGTGCGTAGCTCCTATGCTCTCGCCGCCAAGGGACTGCATGGTGTGAGTTTCGCTCTCGTTGTGCTCCATTGTGCATCTCCGCCGTTTGAGTCCGTATCAGCTGGGGAAATGCAGAGCCTGTGCCGCAGGCGCTCATCTCGACGCAGTCGCGGCACACTTGCCTGCCGCACGCGACGCCTCCACCACTCCGCCCGTCAATAGCGTGGCCAGCCGCGCCGCACCGTCGTCAGAAAAGTGCACAAAATCGACGAACGCATCGCGCGGGGCCGTGGCCAGTTGCCGAGCGGCGTCGACGGTAACGACCCCGGAATCCAGCCCCACGCGGAGCGTGACGTCGCGAGCCAGTGAGTCGAATGCGATGAGCACGGGTCCGGTAGCGCGCGGATAGAACTTCTGCCACGTGACGAGCAGATCCTTGTCCGGTACTGGCTGGCCCATGAAGATGTTCGCGTGTGTGGCGATCACCGGAACCGCGCCAATGCCACGCACCGAGCCGATGAGTGTCCGTAGGTCGGCCTCGTACTGCACCAGCCGCTCGCGCGGCACGTGTTGGAACCGCCACGAATCGGGATGCGACCGCACTTCGGCGGCAAGCCCACCGGCCCGAATCATTGTCTGAATCCGCTGGGGTAGCAGCAGCTTGAACTGGTCGCGGAGCCGCGCATACACGCGCGGCCGCATCCATCCGTTCGGTGTGCTGGCGAGGTTGTGACTCGTATCGCGGGGGGCTGCCACCGGCGGGTCATCGTCGACGTATTGCACCGGGCTCGGGTAGATGACCACCACATCCGGATGGAGCCTGCTGAGACGGGTACGAATGTCCTGCTCGATCGTCGGCATCGACATCCCCGCGAAGGCCGCATTCAGCACCTCGAACTGCGGCGCGGGCGTGCCGCAGTTACCGCGCAGTGCTTCGGCGCGCAGGCTATCCTCGAGTTGTCGCGGATATTCGCGATTCGCCGATTCGCGCTGGCCGAACGTCTCCGACGCGCCGGCCGTGATCACGCGAATGGTGTTGGGCGGCACGGCAACCGACGCGTCCGGGCCGCGCATGCCCAGGCTGTTCATTGTCCATCGCTGGAAGGCGACGTTCGGACGTCCATGCATGCCGTCACTGTCGCGCACCACGAGATCGGCCAGTGACGACGCACGCGACATGAGCGGCGTGCGGTACATGACCCAGTCCTCCACTCGGCACGTCAGCTCCATCACCACGAGGATGACGAGCAGCGTCCCGACGACGGCGCCAGCGGTTCTCACGGGACCGCGAGACGCAGCGGGCGCGATCGGGGGCAATTCGTTGCTCTGCATCGGCCGGCGGGTCGCCTAGAACTGGAAGTAGAGGAACGGCGACGAGCGCGTGCCGACGATGATGGCCAGTGATGCGGCAAATCCGGACGCCAGGACGAGCCGTCCCTTCCACTTGAACTCGTGACGCATGTCGAACGCGTTGGGGCCGAAGATCCCCCACCATGCGGCGATTGCCAGGGCCACGAGGGCCAGCATCGGCTGGGGAACGAGCGTGCCCTCTGCCGGCGCGAACATCCGCCGCAGGATCGTCAACGCCATGCTGAAGTCGGTCGCCCGGAAGAACACCCAGCCGATGACAGCGACCAGAAACGTCGCCAGTTGCCGCATTCGCGCGGGCAGCTTGTCCCAATGCTCGGCCCATCGCCGATACGCGGCCAGCAGGATCCCGTGGTAGGCGCCCCAGACGACAAATGTCCACGACGCGCCGTGCCACAGACCGCCGATCAACATCGTGATCATCAGGTTGCGATACGCCTTCAGGTCTCCCTCCCGATTGCCGCCGAGCGGGATGTACAGGTAGTCGCGCATGACGGTGGACAGCGAGATGTGCCACCGGCGCCAGAAGTCCGACGGATCGAGCGCCTTGTACGGTGAGTTGAAGTTCTGCGGAATGCGAATGCCGAACAGCAGCCCGAGTCCCACGGCCATCGTGCTGTAGCCCGAGAAGTCGAAGTAGAGCTGGAAGGTGTAGCCGAGCATCGTCAGCCAGGTTCCCAGCGTGGACAGCGACTGGTAGTGCGACAACGCGGGATCGACGAAGGCCGCGAGCGAATCGGCAACGAGGACTTTTTCCACCAATCCAATGATGAAAAACGAGATGCCCTTCGCCAGCCAGCGATTCTTGTCATGCTGTCCGATCGACTCCAGATCCTGCTCGATCTGGCGGAAGCGGACAATCGGTCCCGCCACGAGCTGCGAGAACAGAGAGACGTAAGTGGCAAACTCGAAGAAGTTGCGCGTCGGCTTGATGACCCCGCGATAGCTGTCGACGATGTAGGTGATGGTGTGGAACGTGTAGAACGAGATGCCGATCGGCAGCACGATGTCGAGATGCGGCACGTGCACGTCCACTCCGGCAAGGTGCAGAA
>JBBQDT010000083.1:0-18606 GCA_038319955.1 Gemmatimonadales bacterium
CAGGAAGTTCGTGAAGCGTGACCGCAGATTTCCGCTGATGTGCGCGACGATCATCGCCACTGAGTTGCAGTCGTGTGGTGGCACGACATTCAGCGCATCGTCGGGCATCTGCGCCATCGCCTTCTCGGCGAGCGCCCGATAGCGCGTGTACTCAACGAGCAGGTCGGCGACCAACATGTTGTCAACGGACATTCCCACCTCAGATGGGCTGAAGGATTCCCCACGAAGGACTCAGGATCAAGTGCTGTCGCCTCGCAAGGGCTGATCTCAAGGCTCGACATGCATCCGCTGCAGCAGTCGCGCCCAGCGGGGATCGCTGTGCAATGGATCGAACGCTGGCGTGACCTTGATGGTCCGCATCTGCGCGGCGCGCTGATCGTATCCGCGTTCGAGCCAGCGGAACGCGGCATCCACGTCGCCCAGCGCCACGTACGCCTTCGCCACCGGGACAGGCGGCAGGTATCCACGTGTCCGATCGGCGAGGAATGCGCCGAGCACCTTCATTGCCGAATCACGCTGACCTGTCGCGGCGAGACCGAACGCGATCTGCGCCGAGTCGCGTCCACCGTTCAGTGCTGCGGCTCGCCGAAACGCGCTGAGCGCTGCCGCGAAATTGTGCTGCTGCAGGTAGGCATCGCCGATCTGCAGATACGCAGCGGTGAACTCGGGGCTCAGCTCGACCGCCGACTGAAGGAGCGGCAGGGCCATCTCTGGCCGATGCGCGGAGACATACATCCGGCCGAGCTGCATTCGCACCGGCGCCGACAGCGGATCCAGCGCGCGAGCCTGCTCGAGTCGTGCTGCCGCCTCCTCGAAGTGCCCTCGATTCAATAGATGAATGCCATGATACAGTTGCGCGGTCGCGTAGCCGGGGTCGAGATCCACGGCGAGCGCGAGTTCCCTGTCCGCCGCCGCCGCATCCCAGTCGAACGCCTCGTTGATGTTGCCGAGCGCAGCATGCGCCTCTGCGAGAGTGGAATCGAGCCGGATCGCCGTCGCTGCGGCAACACGCGCGCGTGGCAGTTCCACCTGTGGAGGGCTATCGCCGAGGAGCACGAGAAGAACGCGTGCATCGGCCAACCTGGCGTAGGCCTGGGCGAATGTGGAATCGCCCGCAACCGCCTGCTCGAAGTAGGCCACCGCGCGACGCAGATCGGGAGGTGTGCGTCGTCCCGAGAAATATCGGCCCTTGAGATACAGCTCGTACGTCGCGAGGTCTCGAACTCGCACGGGGCCGGCGGAGGCCACACGGCCTCCGAGTGCCGGCAACAATGCCGACGAGATGGCGCGGTCGATCTCTGCCTGCACGTCGAACACGTCCGCGAGCTTTCTCTCGTAGGTCTCCGCCCAGATCACGCTGTTGTCGCCGGCACTGACGAGTTGCGCCGACACCCTCAGTCTATCGCCTTCGCGACGGACACTCCCCTCGAGCACGGAGCCGACACCGAGCGTGTCCGCAATGGTCCGGACGTTCAGGCCGCGACCCTTCAACGCGAACGCCGACGTGCGTCCGGTGACGCGAATGCCGGTCACCTTGCTGAGGGCACTGATCAGCTCATCGGTGAGGCCATCGGCGAACGGTTCATCAGCCGCGGCGCCTCCACTGTTCGCGAATGGGAGCACCGCGACGGACGTGCGCGAGACGGTCGAGCGCGCGGGAGGACCGGACGAGGCGGTTCGCGACGCAGCGCGGCTCCGCCAGGCGGTGTAGCCGCTGACGACGACGGCGAGCAGCACCCCCGCGGCAAGCAGGTATGGCGTCCACTTCCGGCGCGACGGAACGAACACCGACTGTTCACGGACGGGCTCCTGCGTCGGTTCGATCGCCGGTAGGGCTGCCACTGCGACGACTTCATCGATTGCAGCCTGTGGCTGGGTGTTCGGTTCGGGCGCGCGGGCCAGTTCGGCTCGCAAGTTGTCAACGGCAGCGGACCACTCCGCACCGGGAGCGACATCAAGCTCCTCGCGCAGGAGCGCCTCGTGCACGCGTGCGACACGCAGCGCTTCCGCATGCCCTCCCGTGTTGCGAAGTGCGCTGAGAAGCCGAAGGCAGGCAGGGGTATCGAGCGGTGTCGCTCCGACACGGAGTTGGGTCCACCGCACCGCGGCAGCGCGGTCGCCTCGCAGGGTGGCCGCGGCGGCAAGTCCGTCGAGGGCATTCGTGTGCGCCACCGCTCGACGCATCCGCTCGGCGTCCACCCAGCGCTCGAAGTCCGGCGCGTCCGGCACGAAGAATCCGTCGAGGAATGGTCCAGCATAGAGAGCGACCGTTCGCTCGTCGTCGCCGAGGCGAATTGCGGCGGCCTGCTCGGCGACGTCGCTCTCCATGCACTCGGCGTTCAGGCGGAGGCTGGCGACACCAAGGAAGAGCGAATCGCTCCGAAGCTCGCGGCGCAGGGCGGACAGCGCGTCGTCCAGCGAGTGCCGCGCGCGATCAGGATCCGCTTCTGGCCACAGGAAGGCCATCAGTCGGTCGCGGCTCACGGCACCCTCAGCGGCAGCAAGCAAGGCGAGCAGTGCCAGACGGCGCCGCTGGGTAGCGGTCCCCGAGTAGGGTGCGCCGTCACGCTCGAGAGTCAACCCGCCAAACGTCCGCAATCGGAACATCGACCACCCACGCCGGTTCGCCACAGCGGGAGAGCATGCCGCGTCGAGAATAGCCGAGGATCGGCCGGGCCCGCGCCGAGGATCAGACGAGGGCTCCGGCCTAACCTGCTCCCCGTTCACCATGGGCGCAACCAGCGCAACCGATCGTAACCCGAGGACCTGATCATGATCTCCCCTTCACGCGCTAACGCAGACCGTAGCCGCCTCAGCGTCATGCACACCGGGCCGTATCATCGGGCAATTGCCATTTCCGTCGCGGCGCTCGCATTTGGGCTCTCACTCGGAGGGTGCAACCGCACGTCGCCCACCGAAGCACAGGGGTCCGAGTCGACGCCGTCGAGTGCGGCGATTCAGGGCGATGTCGTTGGTGTGACGTCGCTCGTCATCGCGTGGGATGCCGCCTGGAACGCGGGCGACGCCAACGCCCTGGCGGCCACCTTCACAGAAGATGCAGAGTTCATCAATGGGCGCGGGCAGCTCGCGATCGGCGCCGCCACGATCAGGGCCAACCACACGGCGTCACTGGGCGGCGTCTTCAAGGGAAGTCACACACGTGGCGTCGTTCGAAAGATCACGTTCCTGAGCGAAAATGCGGCTGTCATCGACGTCGACAACGACCTGACGAACTACACCTCACTCCCACCGGGTACCGTTCCGACCTCGCCTGGCGTGCAGAGCGGACGTCACATGCGTGTCGTGGTGCGGCAGGGTGGCGCATGGCGCGTGAAGCAGATGCAGCTCACGAGCATCCTGCCAGTGACCCCAGCGCCGTGATGTCTTCGTGTTTCGGCCCGACGCGACGGCGCGTCGGGCCGGAGAGGGGTTCACGATCGCCGATGCACCCTCGTGCACGAGCGGCAGCTATTTTCCGGACATGAAACTCTGGGTCGACGCCGACGCCGCACCGCGTGACGTGAAAGAGATCGTCTTCCGCGCCGCGGAACGCCTCTCACTGCACACGATTCTCGTGGCGAACCAACGGGTGCAGATTCCCCTCGGGCATCACTTCGTGTCCGCTGAGCGCGTGGAAGGCGGTCCTGATGTCGCCGACCGCTTCATCGAGATGGGCGCGGAGTCGGGCGACGTGGCGATCACCGCGGATGTTCCGCTGGCGGCGGCTCTCGTCGCCAAGGGCGTGGCGGTGCTCGACCACCGCGGAGAGGCCTTCACGCCGGAGAACGTCGGCGAGCGGCTCTCCGTCCGCGATTTCATGGCCGATCTCCGATCGAGTGGCGTGGAGACCGGCGGGCCCGAGGCCTACAGCACGCGCGACAAGCAGGCTTTCGCGTCAGGGCTCGACCGGATGCTCACGCGCGCCCTGCGCAATCGCTGACTACTCCGTCGTGCCGTCAGCCTGTTCGTGCTCGGCGACCGGCTCGCCGTCCACAGTGTCGGGCTCCTCGGGCAGGCCATCCTGTCGGCGCTGCAGCCGCTCCGCACGCTTCTCTTCCTTTTTCTTCTTTCTGTCCAGTTCCTTGCGACGCTTCTCGAAGTCGTAGTTGGGTTTTTTTGCCACTGGCGGATGATCGCTCCAATTAGAACCACGGAAGCTGCAAGGACCTGCGCCTCAATCGCACGGCGTACGACGAGTCTGAATGATAGCGAGCTTTTCTCTATGGTGCGTCGTATTCATGCACCGGCGTGATTACTGATGCCCCGTGAAAACCGGAAAAGCAAAACGCGTCCTGGCTCGAGGGAGCGAAGGACGCGGGAAGTTGGACCGGAGCGCTGCCGCAGGCAACACGACAACAAAGGGGGGGCAGCATGTCAGGCTGGAGCTGCGGCAGCGACTCAGGTGCAACGGTCCAAAGCAGGTCGCAGGCCACTCGCGCCGTGACTAACCTTTCGAGCTCCGACGTCATTTCCAAGGTCGACATGCCATCGCTATATCGTTCAAGGAGAACGTGTTACGCTGCCGCGCCACGCAGGCGATCCTGCGCCAAGATTCTCCTTGACAGCCTTCCTGATGTTGCAGATATGCGACAGAGTGTGGCGCGAACTCAGGCCGTCATTCGTGTCGTCATAGGTCGCGGCTTCCGGCCCGTGGATTACTCGCCATCACTCGGTCGAGCAGCGTGATCTTCTGCCAGATCTTGTTCGAGAAGCCGTTGGAGAGCGCCTCGATCTCGTTCACCGCCGCGAGCACGACAGGATCTGCAAAGTGCTGCGCGAACAGGGCGGACACCTTGCTCGACAGCGACAGCAGTTCGCTGCAATAGTCGAGGTAGCGGCCGAGCTCCTGCTTGGGAATCGTGCGGGCGGGCGACGACGCCGTGTCGGGCCGCCCCGAGAGCACGCGCTCCGGGTCCTTCGTCAGCTGGTGCATGTCCACGATGTGCACCACGCTGCGGAGCTCGTGCAGGCTGGCCAGCGCGCGACGCCGCTTGAGCCGCGTCTCCGCCGTGGTCAGGAAGAACACAGCGATGCCGAGAAAGACCACATCGTTGATTCCCGAATCAATCGCCTGCACGAAGTCGGCGAGCCGGTCGACTTGCGTCGGTAGGTGAATCGTCGTCGCCATCACGCCGAGCACGCCGAAGATCGTCGCGATCACGAGGCCGACGACAACGCGCAGCGGCCAGTTGGGTCGCCGGAGGTAGTCGACACACGCCGACGATTCCTCCGCAAGCGACAACAACTCCCGGCTCACCTTGCCGAGTCCGTAGCCGGGAAATCGCTCCTCGATGCGGTCGCGGAGTCGCGCAATGGTCGCAACGATCTGCGCGTCATCCAGCTGCCGGTAGTGCGTGATCGCATCCGGACTGCGCGGCGGTGTCATCTGTCGCCAGCGGGTGGGAGCGTCATGTATTCGCCTGGGCTGCTTGGCATTGAATTCCTGGAGGGTCTCGAGCACCGCGGTGCGTTCTCGCGCGGCATGCCTGGATCACGCCTCCGGGAGAGAATCATCCCGCGCCCGTCTTCACCGGTGCCCCCCTCGAGGACCTCGAGGGTCGCTTCCCTCACCTCGTCGGGCGTGCCGCGTGCCGCGATCTCCAGCGGATCCACGTTGCCGATGAGGCACATCCGATCGCCGACGCGATGTTTCACCTCGCGAATGCCCTGCTGCCTGCCGCAGTCGAGGACGTTGTCGGCGGATGGTGTCAATCAGCTGGCCCCGGAGAGTGTCCGGCGCGAAGCATTCAGCGTCTCCGACGTGATGTCCTCCAGTCGTCGCTGGCGAGTCTCCACACCGAACATCGCGATGAGGATCACGGCGAGCGTCATCGGGATCGCGCCAATGAGTGCCACCATCGAGATGGACGGCGTGGTGATGCCGAACGCGACGAGCCCGATGATCGCGACACCGCCAGCCTTGCTCGCGCCCGCTGCAAACCCGGATCCACGCGAGCGAACCCGCGTGGGATAGATCTCCGCGCTGTACACGGACAGCACTGCGACCACCGCGCCGATACCCCAGATCGGCACGACGAGGAGCACGTAGAGGAGTCCGCGATTCTGGACGATCGCGTCGCCTGCAATGACGAAACCGAACAGCGCCGCCGCCGTGAGCGAGGTGATGAGCATGATCGTCTTCTTGCTGCTCCAGAAACCATACATCCACGCGACGAGGACGGTGAACGGAAACCCCATCAACGCCGAGTTGCGGAGGATGGTGTCAGCGTCTGTGTAGCCCAGCTTCCTGAGGTTGGACGGAATCCAGAGGTTGAAGCCGAACAACACGAGCCCCGACCCCAGTGCGAGAATTCCGATGACCATCGTGAGCCCGAGGAACTCGCCACTCAGTAACTGCCGCCACTTGCTGCTGACGCGAGGTTCGTACGCGAGCTCAGGCGCTGATTCTTCGACGACGACGGCTCCATAGCGCTGCATCACCGAGCGCGCTTCGTCGTCGCGCCCGTTGGCGAGGAGATATCGCGGCGATTCCGGAATCCAGCGGTTGAGCAGGATGAACACGAGTCCAGTTGGCAATCCGATCAACCACAGGATGCGCCAGCTGTAGGTTGGCACCAGGGCGGCCGAGAGCCAGCTGGTGAGCACGTACGCGCCGGCGATGTCGGCACCGATGAGGATCATCAACCAGCTCCGATGGCGCGCCGGGATCGTCTCGGCCAGCAGCGCGTAGCAGAGCGGCAGCATGCCGCCGACCGCCAGACCCATCACGAAGCACATCACCACGTTCCAGGCGAAGCTCGGCATGGTGCCGCAGATCGACGTGCCGATGAAGGCGATGCCAGCATACAGAATGGATGCGCGGCGTCCGATGCGATCGCCCAGCCATCCCCAGAGAAATGAACCGAGCACCGTGCCGATGATGCCCGAGAGAGCGAGATAGGCGGCAGGCGTGGTGCCTGTGGGATTCAGCGGCGACCTGAGGCCGTACTCCATCGTCATGCCCGGCATCACGAACGCGAGCGCGGTGGGCTTCATGATGTCAATTGTCACCGCGATCGCCATGGTGAACAGCAAGCCGATGTGCGCTCCGGTGATTGGGGCCTCATCGAGCGCGCTGACGCGAATGCGCGACGCGATGTCGGCCGTCGTCGCGGCCGCGCGTGGATACAGGCCATACAGGCTGGAGACGAGGCCGAGCAGGATCGCGGCCATGCCGACGTGCATCGACGTCGTCATCGGCATGCCGGCAAGCTGATAGTGCATGCTGCTTCCCATCAGGTACATGGGCAGGTGCAGCAGTGTCCCCACCGTCACCGCCACCACGCCGAACCAGAACGCACCGGCGTGGTGAAAGCTCACTCCACCGCGTGACGAGTCGTCTGCGCTTGCTGGTCGTACCATGCGTCGCTCCATGTTCGTCGTGAGTGGTGCTTCAAGATGTGGATGGGGATTCCGGCCCGCGAGCACGCCGAGTGCGGTTTCGCGGTGACGGGCGTATGTTCGGACCGTCGGTCCCCCCACACCTCTCCACCGGTTCCACGAATGACGAAACTGTCGCGACTCGCCATCATCGCCGTTGCCCTGTGTGTTGCCTCGACGGTGCCGGCGCAGAGGTACGACCCGAAGTCGTATGCGCATTCGTCCGCCGACATCCCGATGCGCGACGGACTCAAGCTGCACGTGGAGATCTACTGGCCAAAGGATGCGGCGGCGCCACTGCCCTTTCTCTTCGAGCGGACGCCGTACGGCGTCGAAGGCTCGGCCGGACGCCTCACCGGTGGCTATTCGGATCTCGCCGAAGAAGGCTACATCTTCGTCTTCCAGGATATTCGTGGGCGGTACAAGAGCGAAGGCACGTTCGTCATGCAGCGGCCGCCGCGGCCGGTCGACTCTCCGGCGCAGGCGATCGACGAGGGCACGGATACTCACGACTCGATCGACTGGCTGCTGAAGAACGTCCCGAAACACAACGGCCGCGTCGGGATGCTCGGCGTGAGTTACGACGGTTGGACGACGGCGATGGGCATGTTGAACGGACATCCGGCGCTCAAGGCGGTGAGTCCGCAGGCGTCACCCGCTGACATGTGGATCGGCGACGACTTTCATCACAACGGCGCCTTTCGTCTCAGCTACGGCTTCGAGTACGCGTACCTCACCGAGGCGTCGAAGGAGAATTCCGACTTCGACTTCGGCACGTATGACACGTACGAGTGGTATCTCAAGCTCGGCGCGCTGTCGAACGTCCAGGCGAAGGTGCTGAAGGACAAGACGCTGCCCACATGGACCGATTTCGCCGCACACCCGAACTACGATGGCTTCTGGCAGCGGCAGGCGATGAAGCCATATCTCACGCACGTCACCGTGCCGACACTGAACGTCGCCGGATGGTGGGACCAGGAGGATTTCTACGGTCCGGTCACGATCTATCGCGAGCTGGAGAAGCACGACGCGAAGAACCAGAACTACCTGGTCGTTGGCCCGTGGCGTCACGGCGGATGGGGCGGCGGTCCGGGCCAGAAGCTCGGCAAGATCGACTTCGGCTCACCTACCGGCGAGTACTATCGCCAGAAGATTCAGGCGCCGTTCTTTGCGCACTATCTGAAGGACAAGGGCGCGGTGAATCAGCCCGAGGCCACGGTGTTCGAGTCCGGGAGCAACACGTGGCGGACGTTCGACTCGTGGCCGCCGAAGAGTGCGGTGAAGAAGTCGCTCTATTTCCATGCGGACGGCAAGCTGTCATTCTCTGCTCCTGTTGTCGTCCCGAGCGCAGCGAGGGACCTGCCTTTCGATAGCTATATCAGTGACCCATCGAAGCCGGTGCCGTATCGTCCCCGGCCCATCGAGCCGACGTATTTTCCGAAGGGATCGGGATGGTATACGTGGCTGCTCGAGGATCAGCGGTTCGTGCAGAACCGGCCGGATGTGCTGAGCTGGGAGACCGAGCCGCTCGCGGAGGACGTCGTCGTGGCCGGCGAGATCACAGCGAAGTTGTTCGCGAGCACTACGGGCCAGGACGCCGACTGGGTGGTGAAGCTCATCGACGTCTATCCCGAGAATTATCCAGCCGACTTCAAGCTCGGCGGCTACGAGTTCATGATCGCGAACGATGTCTTTCGCGGGCGCTTCTGGAAGTCGTTCGAGAAGCCGGTGGCGCTCGTGCCCAACGAGGTGACGCCCTTCACGATCGATCTGCACACGCAGAGCTATCGATTCCAGAAGGGACACAAGATCATGGTGCAGGTGCAGAGCACGTGGTTTCCGATCATCGACCGTAATCCGCAGACGTGGGTGCCGAACATTTTCCTCGCGAAGGAGTCCGACTTCAAGGCGCAGACGCATCGCATCTGGCGGACGCCCACGCAGTCGTCGCGGGTCGAGATTCAGACTGTCGCGCCGTAGTCGACCTCTTAGCAGGTTGCTGAAACAGTCATGAAATCGTAACGGGCTGCTGAGTCGAAGTGATGTATGTTGGCGCAACTCCACAGCGAGTGTATGGGATGCGTGGTGACGACCAGCCGCAGACGACCCTGTTCAGCGTTATCTCCATCGAGGATCGCATTCCCGCCGACCATCCATTGCGCACGATCCAGGCGCTGGTGAATCCGATCCTGACCGCGCTGTCCCCGCGGTTTCAAACGATGTACTCGACGATGGGCCGTCCGTCTATCCCCCCCGAGCGCTTGCTGCGGGCCCTGCTGCTGCAGATCCTCTTTACGATTCGCAGCGAGCGCCAGTTGATGGAGCAGCTCAACTACAACCTCCTGTTCCGGTGGTTCGTCGGGCTGAATCCCGATGATGCCGTCTGGGTGCCGACGGTGTTCACCAAGAATCGCGACCGGTTGCTCGCGGGGAATATCGCCGAGGCCTTTCTGCAGGAAGTGCTGAAGGCGGCCGAGCAGCGCGGGTTGTTGTCGCACGAGCACTTCACCGTCGATGGGACGCTGCTCGAGGCGTGGGCGAGCCAGAAGAGTTTTCGGCCGAAGGATGATCCGACGCCGCCGCCGTCCGATGGTGATCCGAAGAATCCCACGGTGAACTTCCGCGGGGAGACGCGCTCGAACGTGACCCACGAATCGGTCACCGATCCGGACGCGCGTTTGACGCGGAAGAGCAACGGGATGGCCAGCACCTTGGCGCATCTGGGCAGTGTCCTGATGGACAATCGCCACGGCCTCATCGTCGCGACCGACGTGCGCGCGTCGGGCTACGAGGCGGAGCGGGATGCGGCGGTGGAGATGCTGACGACCCTCGAGCCGCGCGTCCGCCGGCGCACGCTCGGCGCGGACAAGGGCTATGACACGCCGGCCTTCGTGGCGGGCGCCCGGGCGTGCAACACCAGCCCGCACGTCGCCCAGAACATTCATGCGACGAAATCGACGAGCGCGGTTGATGCCCGCACGACGCGCCACGCGGGATACGCCGTCAGCCAGGTCAAGCGCAAACTGGTCGAGGAGGGGTTCGGATGGGGCAAGACGATTGGCGGGTTGCGGAAGCTGCATCACCGCGGTCGGGAGCGGGTGGGGTGGATCTTCACCTTTACCAACGCGGCGTACGACCTGGTGCGGATCCGCACGCTCATCCGCGCGGGCGTATGCGTATAACGCGCGCGCTGCGGGACGACGAGGGCGTCAGATCCGGGTCCATGCCTCCGTCGACGGGATCGCTGACACTGCGCACGGCACACCCGTGGGCATTGGCGGGGTCGCTGCCTTAAGGAAATTGCACTGCCGACGTCGCGATGCGCAGTTTTTCATCATCCTGTTAGAGGACTATTAGAGGTCTATTAGAGGACTCTAATGAATCGCTACGCCTCAGCCTAGCCAGCTGTTGACAACCAGTAGTCGGACTAGTAGTTGTTTGGCGCGACAGCAGAGGGCGACGCCAATTCCCAAGGAGGACCGATGAGATACCAAGGCCTTTTCATACGAGCTACGCTGGTGGTTGTACTTGGCGGTGCATCGCTGCTAACTGCCAAGCCAGCACAGTCGGCCGAGCCGAAGCTATGTGTGCCCGCTTGGTGTGGCAATCAGTGCACGCCTGATCCCTGCGCGCCTATGTGCTTTGGTACGTGCTCGCCGGGGTCCTGCCAAGGCACTGACGGTAATTTCTACTTTGCGACCATCTACTGCGGGCAGCCGTAATCGAATGAGCGGATCGCTTCTCAACTGGTCTGCGGGCAGGTGCCAACGCCTGCCAAAGCACAGGAGATGGAATCCGCCGCGCAAGTTGCGCGTGGCCTGCGCGCTCCTGTTGGCAATCCCATTTTGCGACGCGAGCGCGCAGTTCGTGCCGAAGGCAACGCCAGCTGATTCTGACGTAGTGAGCCGTGCAGTGTACGAGGGAAGCTTCAGCGGCATCGTACTTCGGCCTGCCGAGCAACGGGTCGCAAAGGAGATTATCAAGCGGACATTCCTAAAGCTCGTCACGCAGCCGCCATATGGTCCTTTGGAGGTTATCGACACATTGGTCGATCGACAGGATATGATGTTGCTTGCCCTTCTGCGCACTGCGGCAGATTCGAATCGCTATCTCGGGAATTCAGCGCCGTTCCGACCTCCAAGAAGGCGACAGCCGTAGTTGCGGGAAGCCGAAAGAGAGTCGGCAACGTTAGGAGACGATTCACAAACCAACGGCGGCCCGTTGGGACCAGCGACAAGAGACTGGGTGTCAACTCATGAAAGACCGGCTCGAGCGAACGCTGTCTGTGATCCTAGTTGGCGCCGCATTAGCAATTGCGGTAGGAATGGTGCATCGAGAATTTTTTGCTCACACGGAACAGACACCAAGTAGTAGGGACTTTGGTCAAACGTACGAGAAGAATTGGATGGACCTGCTCGCTTCCGGCAATCCACAGGGGGACACTGCGGCGCCCGTCAAGATCATTGAGTTTTCGGACCTGGAATGTCCCTTCTGCCGAGAACTACACAAGAGTCTTGGAGAAGTGCTCGCGGCTGATCCCAAAGGTGTTGTGTCCTATTTTGTGCACTACCCCACTCCTGGCCATCGTTTCGCGATTCCTGCTGCCCGCGCCGCGGAATGCGCACGATCACGCGGACGTTTTGATCAGTTCGTCGCTCTTGTTTTTGAGAAGCAGGACTCGCTAGGACTCAAGAGTTGGGGTTCATTTGCACACGACGCGGGATTACAGGATACGACTGCCATCGTAAAGTGTGCAATAGCAGACGGGGAAGTGCCGCGTATCGTAGAAAATGTGGCGGCCGGCCGTAAGTTGAATATCCGTGGGACTCCCACCGTGTTTTACAACGGTTGGCGCGTGCAGGGGGGTGCCTCGACAGAGGAGATCAAACGAATCGTGGATCGCCTGAAGAAGGGGTCACCTCCATTTGCGACAGCGGATTCGGCGAACGAGTAGCCGAACGCGATACCTTGCGATTCTCTTGGCAGTGGGCGTGTGCCAAAAGGCGTCTGCACAGAGATTCGCGATAACTGGTCGCATAATCACCGGCGCGTCCACGCCAGTGGCGGGCGCGACGATCAACGTGACCGACTCGCATACCCGCATCGTTTCGACACGAAGTGACGAATCGGGGGCGTATCGCGTGACGCTTGAAGTTGGCGACTCATTGTTTATCGTCAGCGTCTCGATGCTCGGCTATGCGCCGCAGGAACGGATCGTCAGACTCGAGGCGGGTAAACCTCCGACCCTCACCGCCGATTTCTCTCTCATGCGTACCGTCCAGGCGCTGGACGAGATTCGCACTGTCGCCCGACGACCACGGTCGCCGCGGGATGAACATGGCGTTATCAGAACCCCTGGAGAGAATCGTGAAGCGTTGGACCAGAGCAGCGGCCTCTCTGGCGATGTCAGCGGAAGCCTTGCCGCCGCATTGGCACTGGTTCCGGGCATCGTATCGACTCCTGGTGCCAATGGACTGAGTACGAGCGGCGCGTTCGGATTCGGTCCGGAAAGCAACGGGACGACGCTCAATGGAACCGACTTCCAGGGAGCGGCATTGCCGCGCGATGGCCTTCGCCTCGGCGTGCGGACGGCCACGTACGATCCGAAGTTCGGCGGCGCTGCAGGGGTTCAAGTCGCCGCCTCGATGACGTGCGGCTGTCTGTACTTCACGCGCACCGTTCGCCTGAGTGTCGCCGAGCCTGCGCTGCAGTGGAATGCAGGTGATCAGCCGTCACTCGCGGCCGGCTCGAGGAATCGTATCGCCAGCGGTACCGTGGCAGACGTGATTGTCGCCGATCGGTCGTATTACAACGTCGCCTATCAGGTCTCTCGCCAGACCGCGGAGAGTCCGACCGTCTATTCTCTGGCGCCGGCCGGGCTCACAAGTCTCGACATCAGCCCGGACTCGGTCGAACGCCTTCGCGCGATCACCTCGTCGGTTCGCTTGCCTGTTGGCGCGCCGAACTTGTCCCGCACATCGATCACGAGCGCGTCGGTCGTGGCACGAGTGGACTTGTCGAATGCGCCGCTCCAGAACATGCGTCTCGAGACCCTCCAGCACCCGATGCTGTATGTCCTGGCATCGGGTGCGACGTCGCAGTCGAGGGGGATTGGCGTCGGCCCGACAGGCTCGACACTCCAGGCCTCGCGCCGCGACAGGAGTGACGGGCAACTCGTCCTGGCGTTCGCGCCGTACCTGTTTGACGTCTTGAGCGAAACAAAGGCGAGCCTCTCGTGGTCGCAGACGCGCACTGCGCCCGAATTGAAGCTTCCTGGGGCGGCGGTGCAGTTGCTCTCCACGCTTGAATCCACGGCGGTCGGCGCGACCGTACTGCACATCGGCGGGTCTGCCGTGAGCGAAGCATCGGAGCGGAAGGCAACGCTGCAACTCACGAACGAAACACTGTGGATGTCGCGCGGCGGGGCACACCGATTTCAGGTGTATGGCGACCTCTCGGTTACACGCTTCTCGGCACAGGACACGCCAAACGCCTACGGCCAGTTCGTCTTCAACTCGCTCGACGAGTTCGAAGCGGGACGACCATCGAGCTTTGCAAGATCATTCGGCGGTCGAAGCGGGAACGGCACTGTCATGCAGGGGGTGCTCGGCATCAGCGATATCGTCCGCAGCGCTGATGCCGCGCGGATAACTCCCTTCGCTCCTCCCGCCGGTCTCACCGTGCAATACGGCGCGCGGCTCGAGTTCCAGCAATTCGATCGCACGTCGGAGTTGAATCCGCTCGTTCTCACGACACTGGATCGACGAACGGACGTTGTTCCCAACAGCATGGCGTTGTCGCCAATGCTGGGGCTCACGTGGGCCAAAGGGACATTTCGTGAGGACATGTCGAGTGGTGGATTCTTCTCGAGCGAGCGGCACCTGCTCACAGCGGGCGTACGCAGGTATCGCGGGACGCTTTCACCGCTCTCCGCGTACCAGGTCGGTCAGCAGAGTGGCCTTCCTTCGTCCATGCAGACGGTCCGCTGTCTCGGTTCCGCCGCGCCGTCGCCGCAATGGAACATGTACGCGGGTGATCCCGGGGCGATTCCGACACTCTGTGTAGATGGATCGAATGCCTCCCTTGTCCAGTCAGCGCCCAATGTGGCGCTTTTCTCGCCATCGTACGAGCCACCTACCGGTTGGCGCGCCGAAGCCAACTGGCGCACTCGGTATTCTGGCCGGCTGTTCATAGTCACGGGCGCAACCTATGCGCTGAATCTCGGAGGGGTTGAACGCCATGATGTCAACTTCGACGAGCGACCAAAGCTTTCGCTGCCGAGTGAATTGTCGCGGCCTGTCTACGTTCCCCCGAGCAGCATCGACCCTTCGTCGGGTTACTTTTCGACGAGCGGTTCTCGACGCATTACCGCTCTTGGTACTGTTTCGGAGCTGCGTTCCGACCTTCGTTCTCACTACCGTCAGGCGATCGTCGGATTCGAGTATCAATTGCGTCGGCCGCTTTCGCTATCGGCGACGAACTCGTTCGCGAGCCGCTTTTCGGGCACGCTCAAGGGCAGCTACACGAACGCCTCAGGGCGCACGCAGACAACTGGTTACTCCAGCCTGACGGCGGGAGATCCACGCCTGAAGGAATGGGAGCCGTCGGCGACACCACGTCACACGTTTCAAGCGATGTTCGTGGGCGAGCTGGAGGGTTGGTTTTCCTTCGGCACATCCATGCGCTTCTCGTCTGGCATCCGCTACACTCCTCAAGTCGCGAATGACATCAACGGCGACGGTTACGCCAACGATCGTGCGTTCATCTTCGACCCATCGTTGCCCACCAACGCAAGCGTTGCCATGCGTGGCCTGATCTCCTCGGCGCCCACCTCAGCGCGTGATTGTCTGACACGTCAGTCCGGGCAGATCGCCGACGCCAATTCATGTATCGGTCCATGGAGTTCTTCGCTGGGGACCCTCTCCCTCACGTTTGATTCATACCGCATCGGGCTCGGAAATCGCGGTTCGCTCACCCTTCTCGTCAACAATGCGCTGGGCGGACTGGATCGCCTGCTTCACAGGGGAAATCGTCTCCATCACTGGGGTGAAGGAGCGTACCCTGACCCAGTCCTCCTGCGCGTTCGCGGATTCGACGCGACACGGGAGCAATTCATCTATACCGTGAACCCGAGCTTCGGGGCGATAGGTGCGAACCGCTTCGTGTCCCGCCAGCCCGTCCAACTCACGATTGACTTTCGCGCCGAGGTCGGCAGCGACCGAGAAACACGAGTCATCGAGGAGGTCATGCACTACGCGAGGACGCATGACCTAGCGGGCAGCGACTCTGCGCTCGTCCAATTTCTAACAACGTCGGCGCATCCGCGCGCTTCTGCCGACATCTCGCAGATCCTTCGGGCCAGCGACTCGCTTCAGCTCAGCAGTGATCAGGTCAGCGCCCTCAATGACGCCCGAGTCCAGAGTCGTGCGCGATCGGATTCGATCTATACCGATTTGGCGCACTATCTGTGGGCTCAAGACGGCAGGTACGGTACGCCGCACGTGCGGTCGGTTTGGCACGACGCAATTGCCAAGTCGATTCGTGCTGCGTCCGGCACCCTTGGAGACGTGCGAGCGGTACTCTCGGCGCAGCAGTTGGCTTGGTTGCATGCTCACGGCTTGGCAGCGAACCTGTTTCGGCCACCCGAGCAGCTCGAACGAGTCCTTCGCGCTCCGCTCCTCTATGTGCGATAGGCCGAAGGGATAGCAGCGAAATCAGACAACAGAGTTGCCACGATTTCCGGGTGTGTGTAATGTTCTACACATGGCCACCAACCTTGCAATCGACGACGCGCTGCTCGACGAGGCGCTTCGTGTCGGCGGTCATCGGACTAAGAAGGACACCGTCAACGAGGCGCTCGCCGAGTACATCCAGCACCGCAAGCAGGCCAAGGTTGTCGATCTGTTCGGCACGATCGACTTCGATCCGGCCTACCAGTACAAGAAGCAGCGCCGGAAGACGTGAACGTTCTCGTCGACACGTCCGTCTGGTCGCTCGCGCTGCGCCGCGCCAAGGCTTCTCCGACCACGATCGTCCACGAATTGACAGAGCTGGTGAGCGAGGGTCGGGTCGAGATCATCGGCCCAGTACGCCAGGAGCTCCTCTCGGGCGTGAAGAAAAGCGCACAGTTCCGGGGGCTGCGCGATACGCTGCGTGCCTTTCCCGATCTCGAGCTCGGTGCCGCCGACTTCGAGGAAGCGGCCGAGGTGTGCAACAAGTGCCGGTCGAAGGGCGTGCAGGGGTCGAACACCGACTTCCTGATGTGTGCCGTCGCCAACAGGCGCAACCTCGCAATCTTCACAACGGACGGTGACTTCGCGGAATTTCGACGAGTGGTCCCCATAGCGCTGCACGCGCCGCGCTCATAAGTCCGGTCGTTCTCAACTCCCTGCACGGTCGCGGCGTACATACTCAGACCCGACCACCCACCTTCGCCTGGATCAATGTCCACATCCCGTCGAGATTTCCTCAAGACGAGCGCGGGCGCCGCCGCCGCCACGCTCGTCGCGCCGCACCTGCTGCACGCCGCAGCGCCGTTCAACGCACTCACGCCGTACCTCGCTGCTCCTTCGGCCGAGACATACGTCCTCGACCTCGCGCGCGAGGCGCTGAATGCCGCGAAGGACGCGGGCGCATCGTATGCTGACGTCCGCGTCGGCCGCTATCGTCGCCAGTCGGTGAACACGCGTGAGCGCCGCATCACCGGCGTCGCCGACTCCGAGTCGTACGGCATCGGGATTCGTACGTTGGTCAACGGATCGTGGGGCTTCGCCGCGACGAGCAACATGACCACCGACGGTGTGGTGAAGGCCGCGCGTGAAGCCGCGCGCATCTCGCGCGCGGCCAGGAGCGTGCAGAAGCGCCCAGTCGAGCTCGCGCCCACGCCCGTGGTCAAGGGCACCTGGATGACGCCCGTCACCCGCGATCCCATCGACGTCCCCATCGAGGAAAAGGTCGCCCTGCTCTTCGCGACGAACGACGCCGCGCTCAAGGTGCCTGGCGTCCGCTTTGTGAACTCAGGCATGCAGTTGCTGCGCGAGGTGAAGACGTACATCAACTCGGAAGGCACCGAGACGACGCAGACCTTCATTCGCGTCGGCCCGAATTTTTCCGCCACCGCCGTCGGCGCGGGCGGGTTTCAGCAGTACAGCGAAGAGCTCGCGCCGCGCGGCTCGGGCTGGGAGTACATCACGTCGCTCGACATGCCGGGCAACGCGGCGAAGTGGGCCGCGCTCGCGGTCGAGAAGGTGGGCGCGAAGTCGGTCGAGCCGGGCCGCTATGACCTCATCCTCGATCCGACGAACCTCTGGCTCACCATCCATGAGTCGATCGGGCATCCGACGGAGTTGGATCGCGCGATGGGGTATGAAGCCAACTACGCCGGCACGAGCTTCGTCGCGCCGCCGGACAAGCAGATCGGGAAGCTCAAGTACGGCACGCCGATCATGAACATCCAGGGCGATCGCACGCAGGAGGGCTCGCTTGCGCGCGTGGCGTGGGATGACGAAGGGGTCGGTGCCGACAAGTGGCTCATCATCGACAAGGGCATCTTCAAGGACTACCAGACCACGCGCGAGCAGGCCGCGTGGATCTCCAAGCTCACGGGGGTGAAGAAGTCGCACGGATGCTCCTTCGCCGACTCGTGGGATTCGGTGCAGTTCCAGCGCATGCCGAACATCTCGCTGCTGCCCGGCGACAAGGACATTGGCATGAACGACATCGTGGCGGCGACGGACCGCGGCATCATCATCAAGAATCGCGGCTCGTGGTCGATCGATCACCAGCGCTACAATTTCCAGTTCTCCGGCCAGGTGTTCTACGAGGTGAAGGGCGGCAAGATCGTCGGCATGCTGAAGGACGTCGCCTATCAGGCGAACACGCCGGTATTCTGGAACTCGATGGACATGATCGGCGGGAAGAGCTCGTACTGGCTCGGCGGCTCGTTCGGCGACGGCAAGGGTGAGCCGGCGCAGTCGAACTCCGTGAGTCACGGCTGTCCGCCGGCGCGGTTCAAGAACGTGAACATCGTGTCCACCGGGAGGGGCGAGTAATGACTCATGTCATTCCGAGCGCAGCGAGGAATCCCCTTTCGCTCTTTGCGTCCGACGCGGATTTCCTGTCGGAGTCGCAGGCCAAGGCGCTGGCCGATCGCGTGCTGTCCTTCGCCAAGGCGGATGAGACGCGCGTCAACATCAACAGTGGCTGGAGCGGTAACACGCGCTTCGC
>JBBQDT010000084.1:0-18523 GCA_038319955.1 Gemmatimonadales bacterium
GGGCTTCTCGGACGACATCGGCTACTTCCGCCGCACCGACACGCGGAAGTACATCCTCGATGCGGGCCTCCGTCCGCGTCCGCGCTGGCTCGCCGGCACCGGCGTGCGGGAGATGCACCCGCACATCACGTGGAACTACTACGAGAACCTGCGCGGCGAGATGACCGCGAAGAACCTGCACAGCGGCTACACCTTCTTCCTCAACGACGGCGGGTACATGGAGCTGTCGGTGAACCCGAACTTTCAGCGCATCGACGCCCCCTTTCGGATCAGCCCGGCCATCGCTCCTATTCCCGCCGGGAGCTACGGGTGGACGGACTATCAGCTCAAGGGGGGAACGAATGCGAGCCGCCCATTGTCCGTGTCATACACATTCATCACCGGCGGGCTGTGGAGCGGACAGCAGCGCACGCAGCAACTCGCGATGGAGGCTCGACCGACGTCACAGCTTGCGGCGTCGCTGGGGGTCTCACACACGGCCGCAACGCTCCGCACGCCGCAGGCCAGCTTCGAGGCACTCTTGTGGACGACGCGCGCCAGCTATTCGTTCACGACGAACATGTTCTTCGACGCGCTCGCGCAGTACGATCCGCGCCAGCACCTGTTCAACACGAATTTGCGCTTCAACGTCATCCACCATCCGTTGAGCAACGTGTACATCGTGCTCAACGAGCAGCGGATCACGACCCCGGACGCGCCGGTCCCCGGATTCGGGGTGATCGTCAAGGCCACGCAGACGCTGTCGTTCTAGGACATCGATCCCATGCCATCCTCACACCTGCCCACATCCATGCCACGTACATCGAGCTTTCTCGCGTGCGCGCTCTCCGTGACGCTGTCGCTGCCCCTCGTCGCGCAGGGGCCCATGCGCGTGGGGCCGAGTGGCCGCGCGACGACGGAAGTCACCCTCACACTCGTGGACAGCGTCGCTCGTGCCGCGACCAAGCCCTCCACGATCCGCATCGACTACGGCCAGCCGCACCTGCGTGGCCGCACCCTGAACACCGACAGCCTCGTGCCGTACGACAAGGCGTGGCGCACCGGCGCCAATGGCGCCACGATGCTGACGACGACTGTCGATCTCGTGGTTGGCGGGGCGAGCGTGCCAAAGGGGACGTACGTCATCCAGACGCTTCCCAATCGCACCGGCTGGAAATTGCTCATCCAGAAGGACATGGGCCAGTCGCCAATGGCCGCGGCGATGGCATACAATCCGGCAAACGACGTCGCCCGCATCGACATGCGTCAGACCACACTGGCAACACCGCTCGAGAGCCTCACGATGTGGCTCATCCCGACGCCCGGAACTTCGCGCGGCGAATTCCGCATGGCGTGGGGAACCGTTGCGCTCGCGACTGACTGGGCGGTGAAATAGCGATCTGTCTCTCCGCGGATCGACCGCGAGCCACCAGCCGGTGCGAAGGAATCCCTGTCCCTTGCACACCCCTCGCCGAGTGGCCTAACGTATGGGTATGCCCGCAGCGATTGGCGATTGGACTGTCGACATGCTCGACGCGCTTCCGGACGATGGCCAGCGCTACGAGGTCATCGACGGAGAGTTGTTCGTGACACCGGGTCCTGGCGAATTCCATCAGGACATCGTCGGTCGGCTCTACATCCGCCTCGACGCATATCTTGCGGGCCATGGCGTGGGGAAGGCGATGATTTCGCCCGCTGACGTTCGTCGCGGGGATCGCGCGCGGAATCGCGTCCAACCCGATGTTTTCGTAGTCCGGCTCGTCGATGGCAAGCGCCCGGCGTATCCGTACGAGCTGCATGACCTTCTTCTCGCCGTGGAGGTGTCGTCGCCAAGCAACCCGCTCCTCGACTATCAGGTCAAGCGCGACCTGTACGTGCGCGAAGGCGTGGGCGAGTACTGGGTGATCAATCCCGAGGCGCGAAACGTGTCGCGCTGGAGCGGGGCGGGCGATCCAGGTGAAGTGTTCAGTACAGATGTCGCATGGCACCCGCGACAGATGCCGGCGCCTTTTGCCTTCAACCTGGTCGAGTTTTTCCTGTCCGCTATCGTGTAGGCGAGAGGCACTCGCATGAGCAAAGCAGACGTTGTTGGAAGATCCGCGATCGCAGACGAACGCCGCCGTTGGATCAGTTTTTGCCACTCTGGAGCATCGACACACTCCTGACTGGGGGCATTCCCGTTGAGCTCACGTAGAATCGCTCGATCGGGAAATCCACCCGCGAAGCAACGCTCATCGCGTCGACGTGTCTTCCAAGCTGCGGCCATCGTCGCGCTGAGCATCCTCGCGCTCGCGGCTGCGCTGCCGGCGCAAGACACCGCGTCGCCGGCAATCACGAGGCCGAAGGCGACAGCGGACACCCCTGAGCTGTCGTTGGCGAAGACGAAGGTGGACGTGAATCCGGTGGCGCGAGACGAAGAAATTCGTCGGCGACTCCAGAGCGTCCTCGAGGCGACGGGGTGGTTCGCGACTCCGAGCGTTCGCGTCCAATCGGGCGTGGTCTTTCTCGAGGGGCAAGCCTCGACAGCGCAATTGCGCACATGGGCCGGCGATCTCGCGCGCAACACGCAGGATGTCGTGGCCGTCGTCAATCGGATCACGGTGACCGGACCGTCTATGTGGGACTTCGGACCCGCATCGCGCGGAGTGACCGTGCTATGGCGCGATATGATTGGCTCGCTGCCCTCCATCGCGTTTGGCGCCGTGGTGCTCCTGCTGTCGCTCGGCGCTGCCATTCTTGCGGGACGTGGAACGCGTCGCCTCCTGCAGAAGCGGGTCCGCGTCAAGCTACTCCGCACTGTGATGGCACGAGCAGCAGGTGCGCTGGTGCTCCTGCTGGGCGTGTACGTGATCCTGCGCGTGATGGGACTCACGCAGCTTGCGTTGACGATCGTCGGCGGCACGGGCCTCATCGGACTCGCGGTCGGAATCGCCTTTCGTGACATCACCGAGAACTTCCTGGCAAGCGTCTTTCTCAGTGTTCGCCGCCCGTTCGAGCCGGCGGACCTGATCGAGGTCGCTGGCGTAACCGGATACGTGCAGCAACTCAACATGCGCACGACCGTATTGATGAACCTCGACGGCAATGTCGTTCAGATCCCGAATGCGACCGTGTACAAGAGCAATCTCCGAAACTACACGACGAACTGCAATCGTCGGGAAACGTTCGACATCGGCATCGGTTATGACGACGCGATTGCTGAATCGCAGGAGATCGCTCGTCGCGTACTCGATGAACACCCGGCTGTGCTGAACGACCCGGAGCCCTCGGTGCTCGTCGATAGCCTCGGTGAGTCGACGGTCAACCTGCGTGTGTATTTCTGGCTCGATGGAAGCAAGAACAGCTGGCTGAAGGTGAGGTCCTCCGTCATCCGGCTCGTGAAGCGCGAATTCCAGCAACACGGCATCTCCATGCCGGACGCGGCACGAGAGATCATCTTTCCCAAGGGCGTCCCGATCTCGCACGAGTTTTCCGAGGCCCCGCTACACGCTGCCCCGTCGAGTGGGGCGGCGGACGCCGACAAGGTCTCGACGAGGGCCGAGGGCGGGCTTCATAGCGAGGCCGCGGTGATCGAGGAACAGGCGCGCGGCTCACGCAAGCCGGTCGAGGAGGATCTGCTCGATCCCGACGGCGCGTCCACTGCGACGTCACCCGAGAAGACACGCGTCGGCTAAGGCTCGCATGATGCAACGTCTGCGCGCGCGATGGAACCGGTGGCGCTCGAGCTTATGGTTCGTGCCTGCGGGCATGGTGATGGCGGCGTTCGTGTCTGCCATCGCAATGATTCAGCTGTCTGCATACGTGCCGCGCGAGCTCCTGATACGCTTTCCGCGGCTTTTCGGGGCGGACGCGCAGAGCTCGCGAAGCATGTTGTCGACGATCGCCGGATCGATGGCGACCATCGCCGGCGTCACGTTCTCGATCACGGTCGTGGCCGTGGCACAAGCGTCGAATCAGTACACGTCGCGCATCCTCCGTAACTTCCTGCGCGATCGGCCGAGTCAAGTGATGCTCGGCATGCTGGCCGGGACGTTCGTGTACTGCCTGGTGCTGATTCGAACCATTCGCGGCGACGCCGATCTGCTCTTCATCCCGGGGCTCGGCGTACTTGGCGCGTTCGCACTCGCAATCGCGTCGATTGGGATGCTGGTCTACTTCATTCATCACATCACCGAGTCACTCCAGGCCTCGCAGGTGTTGGCGCGTGTTCGGCGTGAAACGATCGCCGTGATCGACAGGTGCTATCCACACCGCGAAGCCACCGATGTGCCGGCATCGCGTGCGGGCGCCGACGCCGACGCAATGCAATGGAGGTGGACGAACGCGAGCGAGTCAGGCTACCTGCAACAAGTCGATCACGATGCGCTCATCGCCTGGGCGTGCGCGCGTAATGCGGTCGTGCGCCTGGCGTACCGCGTCGGCGATTACGTCGTCGAAGGGACACCGATGCTGGCGGTTGCGCTGCCGCGTGGGACGGACGCGAATGGCGTCGGGGCCGGGGCCGGCGTGAAGGAGTGGGACTCCGCGCTGACCGACGCCTGCAGTATCGGCGCCTACCGCACCATTGATAACGACGCGTCCTTCGGCATGCAGCAGGTCGTCGATATCGCGAACAAGGCGCTGTCTCCGGGGATCAACGATGCGACGACCGCGGTGACCGCGATCGATACACTCTCGGCGATCCTCGTCCGGCTCGGCCCGCGTCGCATCGAGCCGCCCGCCCGGATCGTCGATGATGTCGAGCGCTTGATCGCGCCGACTCGATCGTATCAGGAGCTGCTGGGAATCAGCCTGGACCAGCTGCGGCGAAACGCCAGCGCGGACGTTGGCGTTGCGATACATCTGTTGTGCATCATCGGGCGGGTCCGCGCTCACACACCGTCGCTTGCGCGACGCGAGCTTCTGGGCGCAAGTGCGGACCTCCTCCGGGAGGCGGCGATCAAGCGCGTCGCCGTTGCGGCGGACGGGATGGCGATCGATGCCGCACATGCGCGCGTTCGCGCGACGACGAAGGAGATTCTCTGATTGTCGTTCCCGCGCGGAGCGGTGCGGACGAGACTCTGTCGGCAGAAGATCGCGGGCTGCTGGCTGAGCGCGAGCTCCTACTCGTTGACCATGTTCCCGGTGTCGCCTCCATCCGTGGGCGCGTGGTTGTGACCATGCCGATGGTGAATGTCCGGATAGTGCGGATGCCTGTGCGAGAGCGGTTCGTGGCGATGCGCGTGTGTATGCGCCTCGCCCGCTGGATCGCCCGCCCGATGCTCGTGCCGGTGGTGCTCGTCGTGCACGTGCGCGTGGGTGTGCTCCAGCTCCTCATGCGCATGCACGTGCTCATGCCGCTCCGTGAGGTGGAGCCACAGACCAGCCGCCATGCACGCCGCCCCGAGCACAAACGCCGTGTTCGGACGTTCCCGCCAGACAATCAACGACAGCCCCGCGCCGATGAAGGGCGCAAGGGAGAAATACGCTCCTGTCCTCGCCGTACCGAGATGTCGGAGCCCAAGCACCAACAGAACGAGGCTCACACCATAGCTGAAGAAGCCGAGCAGGGCAGCAGCGCCAACATGCGACGATGCTGGCCAATGCGCGCCGAGTGACATCGCGATGCCCACGTTGACTGTGCCGGCCACGAGACCCTTGAGCATCGCGACTTGCACGGGATCACCGCCGGACACTTTCTGCGTGGGGTTGTTGTCGATACCCCAACACAGGCACGCCGCGGCGACAGCCGCCGGGCCGGCCAAGCCGCCGAAATCAGCTCGTCCCTCCCACGAAAGTGCCACGCCGCCCAGGACAATCAGCGACATGCCGAACGCGATGCGGCGGTCGACGTTTTCGCGAAACACGATCCACGCGAGCAGCGCGGTGAACACGCCTTCCAGATTCAGGAGAAGCGATGCGCTCGCGGCAGGGAGCGACTCGCCGGATCTCCTCGCTCACAGTCGGCGTGCGGCCCACGCCAGCCGCAGCCCGACGCTTGCCAGTACCAGCACGGACATGGTAGCGAACAACGCGACAAGGTGATCTGGAACCAGAAAAAAGAGTGTGAAGAGTAGCACGGTCTCCGTACCGCCGATCAAGCCCTCGGGCATCGTGATCGACGTCAGTTCCCCACCTGCGCGCGCGCCGAGATCGTGTCGCTCGAGGATCGCTGCGAGGTACATCCACGATGCCGCATTGACGTAGAAGCTGCCGAGCAGCACGAGCGCGGCGATCGCGAGAGGAAGGCCAGGCGACGCGATGACGAAGGCGATCGGGATCGCCGCGTAGACGACGAAATCCAATACGATGTCGACGTAACCGCCGAAGTCCGTCTGTGATCCTTGCGCGCGCGCCAGCGAGCCGTCGAGGCCATCCAGTGCGCGATTGATGAGCCACAGAACGAGAGCCGCGCGATAGGAGCCGCGCGCGACGAGTACCGCCGAAACGATACCCGCGCCGAAGCCGACGAGGGTCACCGTCATCGGAGACACGCGTCGTCCGATGGCGCGCGTCACCGGCGCCAACACGCGCTCCTTCACGGGCCGCAAGACTAGGTCGAACACGGCAACGTGTCGGCTGGGAAGACGAGCGATCTTCGCGGGTCGAGCGAGACGCCGACCGCGTCGCCGATCGTCGGCGATGGCTCACTCGCGCTGAGCGTTGCCTCGAGCTCGAAGCCGTTGCCGCCATCGGCGAGACGAACGACAGCGGTCGCGCCGCGAGGCCGCTGCCGGAAGGCCACGATGCTCCCTTGGGCAACTCCCTCGCATGGAGAACCGACGCGCAGTTCCTCCACGCGAACGACGACGACCACTGGCCCTGAGGCCGGCGCAACATCGCGCAGCGTGGCCGCAGCCAGCAGTCCGAGCGGAGAGTCGACGCCGCCGTCGGCGCGGATGCGTCCGGGGATTTCCTGATAGAGACCGAGGAAGCGCGCGACGGCGAGCGTCGCCGGATGTGAGAAGAGCTGTGCCGGGCTCGAAACCTGTGCGGTGCGTCCATCGAGCAGCACGGCCACTCGGTCAGCGAGAAACGCCGCGTCGTCGAGGTCGTGCGTCACCAGCATCATCGCTGGTCCGTACTCCTCCTGCGCTGCAACGATCGCCGCGCGCACGTCGTTGCGTAACGTCGGATCGAGCGCCGACAACGGTTCGTCGAGAAGGAGCACCGCCGGGCGCGCTGCGATGGCGCGCGCCAACGCAACGCGGTGACGCTGGCCTCCGCTCAACGTCCCTACATCTCGACGGCCGAGCGTTTCCAGGCGCATCGCGCTCAGTGCGGTGAGCACGCGCGCGTGGACGGCCTGACCGCGCTGTCCCCGCACGCGAAGAGGGAAGGCGACGTTCTCGGCGACGCTCAGATGCGGGAACAGCACTGGCGACTGATGGAGATACACGATGTCGCGGCGTTCGGGCGGCAGGCCGGTCACATCGACGGCGCCCACCCGCACACATCCGCTGTCGATGCGCATGAGGCCAGCCACGGCGCGTAGCAGCGAGGTCTTGCCGGCTCCCGACGGCCCGAGCACGACGACCCGCTCTCCAGCCGCGACACTGAGCGAGAAGTCGGCGATGCCTCGCCCATCACCAAATGGCAGTGAGAGATGGTCGAGGTGGAGCGCGTGCCCCGACGCCATGGCATTCATGAGAAGGGCACCACTGTGCGGCGCGCGGCCCATCGCAACCAGACGAACGCCGCTGCGGGAGGAATCACCAGGAGGAGTGCGCCGACTGCCGCACGCTGGTCCTGACCGGCGCGGACGTACGCGAAGACCTCGAGCGGAAGCGCTCGCACTTCACCACCGCCGACGACGAGCGTCAGCGCGAACTGCGTCCATGATACGAGGAACCCAACGATCAGCGCCTCGGCGATCTGCGGGCGTAACAGCGGCAGCGTGACACGCCGCCAGGTCTGCGCCCGCGTCGCACCGAGTGTACGCGATTCATCCTCCACGCGCGCGTCGAACACGGTAAAGGTGCCGAGAAAAAGCAGCGTCAGATAGCCGATCGCCGGCACCGAGTGCGCGATCAGCACGCCGGCGGCTGAGCCGCCAAGTCCGAGTCCGATCAGCATGACTTGAAGGCCGGTGCCGAGGGCGAGCGGGGGAGCGGCGACGGGAAGGAACGCTGCGGCCGCCGCCACATGCCGCGGCCACCCACGAAGCCGCGCGAGCGCCCGGCCCAACGGGATGGCGACAGTACACGCAACGATTGCCGTCGCCATGGCGAGTCCTACGCTCGTGCCGAGCGCACCGGGCAGCGCGTCTCCACTCTTCATGAGGTTCCACGCGCCGAGCGTCCAATGCTCGGGGAACAGCGCGGGGAAGAACCAGGCCCCACCGAGCGACTGCACCACCAAAACGAGCAGGGGGCCTATGCTCGTGAGCGCGAAAAGGACGAGAAGTACCGCACGCAAGGATGCGAGGGAGCGCGAAGCGGTTCCCGCGACGCCGGTGTTCACTCTGCGAGCGGCTCCCATCGCGCGCGCGCCCACTCGTGCGCCGCAACGGCGACGAGGGCCATTCCCAGGAGCAACAGCGTGAGCACGTACGCGTCACCGCGTCGCGCAAGGTTGGGATCGGCTGCACGATCGGCGATGGCGAGCGGAAGGGCGAGCGGCGCGCTCGGCGCGAGCAGCACGGCAGCCTCGTAGCTCCCGGCAACGAAGATGAACACCGACACGACGGCCGGCATGAGGCCTCGCCAGAGAACGGGCCACGTCACGCGTCGAAACGTCGCCCATCCGTTGGCGCCGAGCGTACGGGCCGCGTCTTCCGCGGCCTTTGTTCGTGTCGCGAGGAGCGCGCTCGCGACCACGGTGAGGAACGCCGTCTCCTTCCATGCCATGGTCAGCACGAGACCGACGCCCCATCGGTCGTAAACCAGTGCCGGCATGTCCGACGGTGCAGAGATCCAGCCGCCGGCGAATGCCAGCCGCGCGAGCAGTCCACTCTGTCCAAGGACCCAGACGCCAAGCGCCGCCGCTACAAGTTGCGGCAACGGAAGGGGCAGGGCAGCGAGCGCGAGACCGATACGGTCCGTTAGTCGTGAACCTCGAAAGACCACCGCGGCGGTCACGGCGGCGAATGTCGCGATGCCGGTCGCCATCGCCGCGACGGTGATGCTCCAGACAAATCCCGACCAGGTGGCGGGGTCGCGGAGTACACGCGTGATGCGTGCGGTGGATGCGCCGTCCGCGCTGGCGCCGAGAATCCCCGCGCTCGCCGCGGCAGCGTAGCCGATGCCGGCCAGCACCGGCGCCGCGACGATGAGCGCGAGAAGCACGCCGACGAGGCCACCGCGGCTGGCGTCTTGGTGAGCGCGTCCGCTCATCGCCCGCTGCCCGATCGCTGCGGCACCGCGGATCGCACGTGCGTTCGCCAGTCGGCGGCGAGCCGCTCGTGATACCGCGGCGATACTTCTGGCTGCGCGTACTTCGCCAACGTATCGCGCGGCACCTGGCGAGGGTCTGTCTCAATGGCCTGAAACTGCGCCGACCACGCCGCCGGCAATCGCCGCGTGTCGAGCACCGTGCCGTCGGCCCACACATCGGGTCGCATCTTCTCCAGTTGCGCGTCAGGAGAAAGGAGGAAATCGGCGACGACCATTGCGCCCGCCGCATTCGGCGCGTTCCACGGGATACCTACGTAGTGGCTGTTCGCGATCGTCCCATCTCGCAGCACGAACGCCCGCGCCGACGCGGGCAGCACTCCCTGGCGCGTCTTCGTGACGACGTCGTTCTGGTTGTTGGACATCGAGAAGTCGATCTCGCCGTTGGCGAACAGGCGATGCATCGAAGCAACGTCAGGCGGATAGGTTGCCCCCGCGCGCCAGAGCGCGGGTCGCAGCGAATCGAGCCATGCGAAGACCCTCTCGCGTGCTGCGAGGTAGCGCGTTGAATCGAATCCCCCCGCGAACCGCGCCGCGCCGCCCCCTTGGGCGTACATCAGCCCCTTGAGAAAGGTCGTGGCTGTGAATCCCTGATCGTACGTGAAGCGCCCGGGATGCGCGCGGATCCATTGCGCAAGTTCAGCGAAGCTGCGCGGCGGAGCGGGCGTGCGGATGGTGTCGTAGATGAGCGCGGACTGCACGCGTCCCCATGGGCTCTCGTATCCGGCGGGGTCCTGCTCGAAGTCGCGCATGATGATCGGCGACGCGCTGTCGACATACGCGGCGTTCGGCAGGCGCGCCGACCATGGACCGGCGAGCAGCCCTTCGCGCCGCAGATTGCCGAATGTCTCGCCGTTGATCCAAAGCAGGCTCGCCGATCCCGTGCGGCGTCCTGCCTCGCGCTCGACGACGAGCTGATTGACGAGCTCCGGTCCCTGACCCTCGACCGCCCGCAGCGAGATCCCGTATCGGTCACGCAGGCGCGGGACGACCCAGCCATCGACGTACGCGTTGATCGACGGATCGCCACGCCACATGCGCCACACAACGTCCGTCCCACGCGCGCGCGCGAGAACGCTGTCCCACGGCAAGCCCGCAAGAGAATCCACCGTCGCCTGACCGGCGGGCGCGTCGCGCTGAGATACACACGCCGCCAGCAGCACGAGCGTCGCGATCACCGAGGCGCGTTTCGCTGCCATCGCGAGCGGCCTTCGCACGCGGCGGCGCGCGCTGTCAGAACGCATACCGCGCTGAGAACTGTATCTGACGCGGCGGGCCCGCGCTGGAAAGCACGATGGGATCTCCGGCGCGACCAACCTGCGTTCTCGCACCACCGCCGGGAATGCCGTTGGCGTAACCGCTCGCGACGGTGGAGTTCAGCACGTTGAAGACGTCGGCACGCAACTCGAGCGCTCCCCTGTAGAGAGTGGTGCCCGGTACGGTGTACGCCACGCTGCCGTGCAGAAGGAATGTACCCGGCAGGCGCTCGCCATTGCGCGGCACGCCGAAGAAACGGTCCTGATTGCCGAGGAAGCCGTTGCCGAAGGTGTCGCCGGAGCCGTCGAGATCGCGGAAGTAGGCGATGCGATTGATCGGCTGCCCGCTCTGGTAGTCGGCGATCGTCGCGAGCGCGAGATGGTCGATCCCCGTGAACGTCGCGCGGAGGGTCGCCTTGTGCCGGCGGTCATTCACCGCGTCGGCCCACTCGAGGTCGAAGTTGTTTCCCTGCGTCGCGTTGAAGTTGATGTCCTCGGTGTTGTTCCGCGCATGCGACCACGTCCAGTTGCCATCGATCAGCAACTCGCGTCCGGCCCGGTAGCTGGCGGACGTGTAGAGTCCACGGTAAGTAGAACGGCCCCCACTCTCGCTCGTCGTATGCCTGCGAAAGCTCCCTGTCACCGGACGATCCGGCCGGTAGGCGTCGCCGACACTGGGCGCCAGCGAGACAGTGTCCGAAACACCGATGCCACGCGTGTCCGGGTTGAGGTCCCACGATCTCGGCAGGTGCGTCGTGGTGACGACGACACCGTCGACGCTTACGGCCAGCCGCTCGCCGAACTGGCGCTGGTAGCCGAGTGAGTATTGGTAGCTTCGCGGATCCTGGACGCCGAGCGCGAAGAGTTCGCGAATCTCGCTTGGCGGAAGCTGGGAACGGTCAAGCGCAGCACGGCGTGGGCCCCGGAGATATGCGGGAGCCTGTGCGCCCTCGAAGGCAACCGTCTGGTTGCCGTTCGGACCGAACTGGATGGCGTCCGAATAGATCGCGTAGGGCAGCTTGCCGGTGTAGATGCCGGCGCCGGCGCGCGCGACACTCGTCGGCGTGGCGAGCCAATTGATGGAGCCCCGCGGCTGGATATTGCGAAGGTCGGGACGACTGTTGCCGCGTGAGGTGAGATCATCGTAGTCCCAGCGGAGTCCAACGGTGACGGACAGGGCAGGCGTGGCGCGCCAGAGATCCTCGGCGTACGCGCCGATGAGTGTCTGCCCGAGGTCGACCTGCTTCTGCGCGGCGTCGATCGTGTATCGGAGCACGCGAACGTTCGCTGGGACGTCCTCGAACCTGTACCGACCGTCGGGCTGACGTGGGATGTTTCCCTCGTCCAATACAGTGTAGGCACCGATGGGATTCGTCTGTGAGCCTGTCAGGCGGAACGCCGAACGAAACGCATCTGCGCCGAGTCGAAGCTGGTGGTCGCGTCCAACACTGGCCTGGAACTCATCCCTGAGCTGGAATTGCCGCTCGCTCTCGTCGAACACAAAGTTGCTCGATCCCACGATACCGACGGCGACGGTGTCGCCGCCGGAACCGCGTGGGCGGACCTGCATGATCGTCACCTGTGGTACGTCGAAGCTGCTCCGCGTGGGAGGGTAGTTCCAACGAAAGGTGCCGAATTGCGCGCTCGCCTCGTTGGACGCCCGGCCGTCGCGCAAGGCACTCCGATGAATCAGCGCCGTCACGCTGCCGATGCGTTGCACGGTGACGTCGGCCTCGGGCGCGATGATGCCCGTCCCTTCGCCCGCGCGACCTACATGGCTGACGGCGACGCGCAGTGTCGACGTCTGCGTCGGACTCCAGCCCTGGTCGACGCGAGCAAAGCCCTTGTAGGTCTGGCGAAGCTCTCGTCCGAGGAATGTCGCGCTCGCCGTCGAGTTCACGCGCTCGTCGTTCTCGTGTGTGTACTCGATGGCACCGAAACCATACATCCCCGTGCCGTCGGGGCGTGCGTGTCGCAACGGTCCCCCGCCGGCGCCGCCGAGTTGTGTGCGACGGAATCCTTGCTGCGCCTGGCGGAAGTCGGCGGGATTTTCCCCTTTTGGCACTACAGGCGCACTTGCGTCGACAGGCAGGCCGGGTCTGTCATAGAGGAACGCTTCGCCGGTCCACCGCTCGCCGCCCGAGCGCGTTTCCATGTTCACCACCCCGTTCGAGCTCCGCCCGAGCCCCGCGCCGTAGGTGCTCGAAAGGACGTCGAGTCTCGCCAGTGCGGAGAGCGGCAGCTCCACGCGCGGCCCGCCGAGAAATCCTTCGTTGTTCTCGAGCCCGTCCAGGGAGTACTGCGTGTACAGCGAATTCGCACCGTTGATCGAGAGCCTCGGCGCATCGCCGAAGAATCCGGTGGCCTGCGCGACGCCTGGAATGCTGTAGGCGAGGGCGATCGGGTCGCGAGCGTCGGTCGGCAAGCGCTCGATCTCCATTCGCTCCACCGTGCCGCCCGTGGAGGCATCTCGCGTGTTCAGGAGTGGACGCTCCCGCGTGGCGACGACGCTCACCACATCGAGCTGTACTCGACTGTGAAACGTCACCCCCACGTTGCGCTCGGTCCCTGCCGCAAGCGCGGCGATAGGGACGGCGACAGGATCCAATCCGAGTCGGCGCGCCTGAAGCGTCCCCTTGGTGCCCGCGAGGATGCGAAGGGAAAACCGGCCACTCGAGTCGGTCGTGGCGGAGTGCTCACCTGGCTCGAACGTGATCTGGGCGGCGGCCACGGGACGACCACTCTGCTCTCGCACAACGCCCGAGAGCAAGGCGGTGTCCGCCGAGCCTTGTTGCGCATCCAGGACGGCCGGGTGCGCAGTGCGCACTGCGCACGCAACCAACAGCATGCAGAGGGCACGGCGCCAGGCGCGCACGACGTACCGCAACCGTGTGCGCCTGACGGCAAGGCGAGACATCACGTCGACATCTTCAGCTGTGTTCACTGCTTCTCCGAAGGGCGGCGACGCATTCGCCGGACGAGCGCCGGGACGAACGACACCGCGAGCAAGAGCACGGCGGCGAGCGTCGCACGCACGAACGCCGTGTGTCCGGCTCCGCTCACGCCGGCGACGAGGCTGTCCGCGAAATAGGTGTAGATGATCGTTCCCGGGATGATCCCGAGCGCCGTGCCCGCCAGGAACTCCCGGTACGGCACGCCCGCGATTCCGGACGCCAGGCTGAGGACGTTGAACGGCATGACAGGCACGAGTCGCAGACGCAGGATCGTCGTGAATCCGTGGCGCTCACCCAGGGCGTCGAGCTTCCCGCCCAACTTGCCGAGCAGTCCGTGAATCGCGTCTCGTCCGAGGACACGCGCGAGCGCGTACGCGCCGGACGCGCCCAGCAGCGCACCAAGCCAACTGAGCGACGAGCCAAGCGCCAGCCCGAAGATCGCGCCACCCGCCAACGTGAGCGGAAATGCCGGGAGGCCGAGGGAGGCAATGATGCCGTACGCGATCACGAACAGCGGCTCGATGAAGCGGACCTGGCGCACGTGCCGGATGGCCGCGGCGAGTCGCTGCGGATCGCGAAGGTCGAAGAACCCCAACCGCTGCGCACCGAAGGCCGCGCCCCCAATCACCGCCGCCAGGAGTGCGAGCTTGCCCCAGCGCAGTGCTTTGCTCGACTCTGCCGATGGGGATCCGCTCGACATGCGCTGCGTCGTTCCATTCTCACTCACGACATCACGCGGAAGAAGAGCTCGAAGAGTCGCTTCACGCGGGGCGTGAGGCTGTCGCGCCGATACACATCAGCAGCCTTGCGGATCGCCTCGGCCTGTGTGGGATAGGGGTGTATCGTCTTGCCGAGTCCACCGAGCCCGACGCCATTCACCATTGCAGCGGTCACCTCGCTGATCATCTCTCCGGCGTGATCCGCGACGAGCGTGGCGCCGAGAATCCGGTCCGTACCTCGCGCGAGGTGCACACGCAGGAATCCCTGGTCATCACCGTCGAGCACCGCGCGGTCGACATCGGTAAAGGGAATCGAGATGGATACGACACCGTCGCCGGCGGTCTCGACTTCTTTCGCCGTGATTCCAACGTGCGCCACTTCGGGGCTCGTGTACGTGCACCACGGCATGACGAGGTCACTCGCCTTCCCGCCGCCGAGACCGAAGAACAGCGCATTCGGCACGGCGAGCCGCGCCTGCGCATCGGCGGCATGCGTGAACTGATATTTCGACGCGCAGTCCCCGATCGCGAAGATGCTCCGATTCGCGGTGCGGAAGCGGTCGTCGACGTCGATCCCCTTGGGCCCGTACGTTACTCTTGCCGCATCGAGGCCGAGCCCCTCCACATTCGGCGTGCGACCAGTCGCCACGAGGATTGCGTCGCCCGTGACGTCGGTGCCGAGACCGTCCACATCATATGTGAGAGTGCGTGCCTCGCCCGTGCGACGCGCTGCGCGCACCTGCGCGCGGTGATGAATCACCACACCGTCAGCCGTGAGTGCGCTCTCGACCACGCGCGCGGCTTCAGTGTCTTCGTGTGGAAGCAGATGGGGAGCGGCGTTGAGAATCGTGACTGCGCTCCCGAAGCGAGCGAACGCCTGGGCCAGTTCACATCCAATGGGTCCACCGCCGATGACGAGAAGTCTCGGCGGGACTGCATCGATGTCGAATACGGATTCGTTCGTCAGGAAGCCGGCGTCGGCGAGCCCCTCGATCGGCGGCAACGCAGCGCGGCCGCCCGTGGCGATCAACGCGCGACGAAAATGGAGCGGGGTATTCCTGTCGTCGGCACCGCGTACCACCAATGCGTCATGCGCGGTGAAGGACGCATCGCCGAACAAGACATCGACACCCAGGTCCCTGTATCGAGCGGCAGAATCGACCCGACTCATCGACGCACGGATGCGCCGCATGCGCGCCATGGCAGCGGAGAAATCGCCGTCGCCAGATACGTGAGGCCCGCCAAACCGCTCCGCTGCCGTACGCGCATCATGCCAACCACGGGCTGCGCGGAGCAGCCCTTTCGACGGCACGCACCCCACGTTGAGGCAGTCGCCGCCCATCAGATGCCGCTCGATCAGCGCCACTCGCGCGCCAAGCCCCGCGGCGATGGCCGCGCTCACGAGGCCGCCCGTGCCCGCTCCGATCACGACGAGCTGATACCGCTCCGCCGGTTCCGGATTCCTCCACTGCGGGGGATGCACGTTCGCCAGGCGCAGTCGCTCCGAGTCATCGGAGGCGCCAATGTGATTCACGAACGGTCTCCCTGGTCGCCGAATCCTTCCGCAACCAATGCGGTCACGAGACGGGTCCGCAGTCTCTCGAGATCCGAATGCTCATGCCGCGCGTGCGCGATCTGGGCGAGAAAGGTCTGTTCGAATTGGCACTGCGGATAGCACTGCTCGCACATCGCGATGTGCGCTTCGATCGCGGCGACACGATCTCGGCTGAGCTCTCCGTCCAGGTAAGCCCAGAGCTGTCGCATCACCGCCTGGCAGTCGAGCATCGGGTTCATTGAGGCAACTCCGTCCGGGTGGTGGAAGCGCTGGGGCTACCCAGTCCCAGGTCCTTCGCGTAAGCGAGCAGGCGCTCCTGCAGCAGGCGCCGGCCGCGATAGAGGCGCGATCGAATCGTGCCGATCGGGACGCCGATCACGACGGCGGCCGTGTCATACGACTGGTCTTCGACGTCCACGAGGAGGACGGCCTCACGGAATACATCGGGCAGTTCGCCCAAGGCGCGCACCACCGCATCGCGCAGGTCGAACTTCGCGAACACGTCGCCGAACCCCGATTGCTGGGCCGACATGTGTATCGCGGCGGCGGCGAGCGACTCCAGCTCCGGATCGTCGCACACCACCATTCGCCGCTCGCGATTCTGCTCCCGGTAGTAGGTGTTACGGCAAATGGTGAACAGCCATGCCCGACATTCACTCCCGGGGGCGTAGGTACTCCAGGACCGATAGGCCCGCAGGAATGTCTCCTGCACGAGATCGTCGGCGTCGGGTTCACTTTTCGTGAGCGACAGCGCGAACCGCGTGACCTCGGGAAGCCAACGGAGCGCTTCCTCGTGGAAGCGCGCGTCCTTGCTCTGTTTCTCTGCGGCGTGGTCAGTCATGTCGCGGGTCAAGTCGCCACCCCCGCCGATCGTTCCCGGCATCGGCTGGCTCGCGGCGTCGCCGCGAGGCGATCACGGCCCGGACAGACGTTCGGCAAGCTCCCGGAGGTCCTTGACGGAGATATCCGGCTGTCTCGCCGCGGGACCGAGCACCTTTCCCGGTCGTGCGACGAACGCTGCCTTGCAGCCCGCGTTCAAGGCGCCAGCGATGTCCCAGCCGTGCGCCGCGACGAGACGCAGGCTCTCGAGCGGAAGGCCCAGCTCACGAGCAGCGTATTCGTAGGCTTCCCGTGCGGGCTTGTATCGCTGCACGGCATCGGCCGAGAGCACGCGCTCGATCAGTTCCCCGAGCCCGTCCGTGAGCGTCGTACCACGCTGGGCTGCTACCATGACCAGCGCGTCGTCCGTGAGCTTGTCGAAACTCCGATAATCCCCGACGATGGTGGCCGACATGAACAGCTCGACCACCTGCTGGAACCACGTCTTCCGTACACCTGCGTCATCGAACAGGCGGACGAATTCCGGATCGAGGCCACTCATGTCGAGCAGCGTCTCGTTCAGGTCGAAGACGAGGACATCCTTCCCAGGCATTACGGTGCTTCCGGGCTGGATGCACGCGTCACGCGTGCGCCGTGCCGCGACCCCCAACCGGAAGCGGAGCGCTCGAGACGGGCGCGTACCGCGCACCGACGATGGCGCCATAGATCGCGTGAAGCATGAAGAGGGCGACGACATACATCGGGCCCTTGTTGGCCATGAAGTATCCAGGCGCGGGCATCTGTCCCGACTTGATGAGCGGATGGATTGCGGACACCATACCCATGAAGATCCCGGTGGCGATCGAGTGGATGAGGCTGAAGCCGAGACCGACCAGCCATCCCGCCCGATGCGTCACATGCTCGAAGGCCCACGCGTACAGCAGTGCGATCATCCCCGAGATGACCAGGTGCATGATGAAGCCGACGATCCAGGCCGTGGTGCCCGGCGGCTGCACGAACATCGTGCCGAGCATCATGGAGAGGTTGACGTCCATTCCCATGAACGTGCGCGCCATCCACATCACGAGTGTCATCGCAACGCCGCCGAGCATTCCGGCGACAAAGGCCTTGTTTGTATTCATGGCAGTCTTCCCTGGAAGGAACGGCTCGACGGACGGCGATCGTCGCCGGTGTGCGGACGAGGGAATGGCTGGAGTGCACAGGCCGCGCCAGAGTGGTGCCCGATCGCGGAAAAGCGGGTCCGGCGGAGAGCAAGCTGGTGCTGTGACCGTAAACATGGCATACGTTTGACATGCCACGTGAACATGTGAATCAGCGCCACGCGTACCGCGACGGTGCCGTCGCCGGCGTGATTGCCGGGACCGTGATGTCGATGGCGATGATGACGATCGCGCTCCTTCGCGGCGAGAGCGTGTGGGCGCTCCCGAATCTCATTGCCGCACTGTGGTTCGGGCCCGGTGTCGCAGTTGGGAGTTTCGATTTTCCGACTGAGCGTGCGCCGATGATGCAGATGACGTGGGGACACCTGATCTTCGGTGCCGTCTTCGCCATGGCGTACCACTGGCTGACGCGGCGAGCGGAGCGGCACTAGTGTAGTGAAGCAGAAATAGCGTGCATATTTACGCGGGAGGTGGTATCTTGCTGCCCATGCCACTTCCAATCGGTGTGACGCCGTTGCGGCGGGGGGACCGGCGAGTGCTTGAGCTGGGGGTGCGCGCGCGCACGACGCCGCGCCGGGTGCTGGAGCGGGCGCGTATCGTGCTGGCATCTGCCGACGGGCACGCGGGGGAGGCTATCTGCGCCCTGTTGGACGTGTCGCGCCCGACGGTTAGCCGCTGGCTGGACCGCT
>JBBQDT010000085.1:0-18137 GCA_038319955.1 Gemmatimonadales bacterium
CGCGTCTGGCCGCGATGGGCCTCCTCGCTGAACCGGTAGGCGCGCGCGAGCAGGTCCGCGTCGAGGCGCTTCGTGCCCTCGTCGAGGCTCCAGTCAGGGATGATTTCGCGTAACGCCGTCGTCATCAGGTCAGCTCTCTCGTCGCCGCATGCCGCAGCACTTCTCGCCGGCGGCGATGTGCCGATGCCGCGAGTGCAACTGCCCGCCCCTCACGGGTCGCCGTGGGGGGCCGGATATGTATAGTACGCCTAACCGTCCGCAAAGGCACCATGGGACGGCGCCAACAGCCGCCGGGCAGCGGAATTCTGCCGCCCCTGCACCAATCCACTCATGAGCACCACTGTTCGAACCAAGCAGTGTGCCTCTTCTGCTCGGAGCCCTTCGAGGCCCGGATGGTTCGGTTCGCGATGCCATCGCGGGCGCATGGCAACAGCCAATTCTGGCTTCACGTCCGCTGTGTGGAGGCGGCGTTCGCGAACTCCAAGGGCGCGGTTGACCCGGAGGACACGTCCGGAGACGTAGCGATTCCTTCGAATGGCACCGGCCGGGGGCACATTCCGGACGAGAACTTGCCGACGCTCCACTCGGGCATACCCACGCGAAGGCGCTCGCCTCCCGCCAAACCGCTCAGAGCAGACCAGCCTCGGCAAAGCTCGTATATCGTCCACGCCCAATGATGATGTGGTCGTGCACGGGGATGTCGAGCAGCTTTCCCGCGGCCACCAGCTGTTCCGTGACCAGTCGGTCGTCGGCGCTGGGGGTGGGATCGCCGCTCGGGTGATTGTGGACGAGGATCAGCGCCGCGGCACGTTCGGCAATTGCCTCCCGAAAGACCTCGCGCGGATGGACGAGCGACGAGGTGAGCAGCCCCCGCGTGATCGTGACATCGCGCTCCAGGCGGTGCTGCGCGTCGAGGATGGCCACGTGAAATTCTTCGACGGGCAGGTCTTCGAGTCGTGGCGCGAACAGGCGAGCGACATCGCGCGGTGAGCGGACCGGTGCGCCATCGTCGCGCGTTTCCGCGGCAAGCCGGCGTCCGAGTTCCAATGCCGCGTGGATGGTGACGGCTCGCGCGCGTCCGACTCCAGTCGTCCTGGTCAGTGTCGCCACCGGCTGCATCGCCATGCGCCGCAGCGAGCCCTCAGCGCTGGCGAGTAGCAGCTGCCCGACCTGCAACGCCGAGCCTGTCGCCGTGCCCGTGCCCACGAGGACGGCGAGCAATTCCGCCGAGCTCAGTGCGGATGCACCGAGCGAGATGAGTCGTTCCCTGGGGCGTTCGGAGGCCGGGAGCTCGCGAATGGAGAGGACGCGCGATGGAGACACAGAGGTGATCATCGCCAGTCGGTTGAGGGAGATGACGTTCTGCCATGATCCTACTCGCCGAGCCATGCTGGAGCCTCATCACTTTGCCGCCGTCTGCATCGCCGCATTTCGCCTGTGGTGTCAGCGATCGAGGCGAGCGCCCCGAAAGAAACGAAGGACCCGCTGGCAGCGCCGCTAGTCCCGGGCCATTCGACGTTCGGCAGACGCTCGTGGCGCGAAGCGCCGCCTTCGTTCGTCACATTGTGTCTGGACGTTGGGGTGCAACGACACAAGATTGCAGAGGCGATACAACCACGAGGCGACAATTATGGAAGTGACGAAACGAATTCTTGTGAGCCTTGCGGTCGGTGTCCTTTTCACGTCACCCATGGCACTGCACGCGCAAGGTCGCGGGCGGGGCGTGGGACACGGGGCGAGTGAAGCGGGCACTGGTGGCGGGCGTGCTGACTTCAGAAGCCACCAGCGTGGACCGTCGCACCGTGCGCAAGGAGGGGACGATGGTCGCAATTTCGGCTGGGGTGGCAGCGACGTTCCGCAGGGCTTTGCTCGGGGCACGCCGAACCATGGTCGCGCGCGATCGACGGGCCAGGTTATCGGCCCGCTCGAAATCGGTCAGAGCGTGGTAATTGGAGAGGTGTGGCTGAGTCCGCAGTCTGGCGCCCGTGCTGCAAATCAGGCCACCGGCAAACGACCGGCGCGCGGAGCGCATTAGGCATGTTGGGTCGTCTGGATCTGCCGTGAATCAGCACCAGCGGTGCGCCACATTCTGGGCCACCTGCGGGAGGTCGTTGAGCCGGAGTTCTGCCTCACCGAACGCGGCTCTCGGCATCCTCCGAACTGCCTCGCAGTAAGTCCTCTGCCAGAGAGACCCTCGGCGCGCCGAGGGTCCTTCTTGTCGCGCAGTAGCCGGAACGACGGGTCAGTTACTTCCGTGACACTTCTTGAACTTTTTTCCTGATCCGCACGGACACGGATCGTTGCGGCCCACCGTCGTCCAATCGACGTTCGCCGACGCGCCGCCCTTCGTCGCCTTCTCGATGTCCGTCATGCTGCGCGCCTTGCCCGCGCCGACGATCACCGGATCGCGCCGCGTGGCGATTTCCTTCTCGGCCGGCGTCTCGGCAGGGCCGATGTCCATCACCTCGTCTGGACCTGTGCCGTTGCCGACTTGCGGGACGATGTCCTCCAGCACGCCCATCGCGTTGTACCGACGCGTCGGGGCGGCGGGCGGAGGGGGAGCGACCGGCTCATGACTCGGCGGACCTTCCTCGATCACCAGCTGCACCTTGAGGAAGCGATCCGTGAACGTCTCGGCCACGTCGTTCATCAGGTCGACGAACATCGTGTACGCCTCCTGCTTGTACTCGAGCAGCGGATCCTTCTGACCCCACGAGCGATAGTGAATGGCGTTGCGGAGCTGATCCAGGTCGTAGAGGTGATCCTTCCACTTTTCGTCGAGGACGTTGAGCATGACGTAGCGCAACAGGCGGTCGGCATAACCGCCCTCCTGGTCGCGGACCATGTCGAGCGCCTCGAGCTTACCCGCGAATGCAGTGCGCCCTGACTCGACGGCATTCGCTTGCGCGGCGGTCAACTCCGTCGGACGCAGGTTCTCCTCGTCGAACTCCTTGACCTGCAGGGGATAGTGCATGAGGAGTTCCTGGCGCAGGAGGTCGAAATCCCACTCCGAGTAATCCTCGAACTCGGCCAGCACGGTATCGACGCGGCGGCCGACCGCCTTCTCCACCATCTTCAGCGCTTCGCCCTTGAGCTCCTCGCCGCCCTCGAGTGCGAATGCGCGCAGCGAATAGATGACTTCGCGCTGCTGGTTCATCACGTCATCGTACTCCAGCAGTTTCTTCCTGCTCTGGAAGTTCTGGAGCTCGACGCGCTTCTGGGCCTGCTCGATGGAGCGGGTAATGAGCGGATGCGTGAGCACCTCGCCCTCCTGCGCGCCCATGCGATCCATCAGCTTGGCGATGCGTTCGGAGCCGAACAGGCGCATGAGGTCATCTTCGAGCGACAGGAAGAACTGGCTCGCACCCGGATCGCCCTGACGGCCGGCACGTCCGCGCAGCTGCCGGTCGATGCGCCGCGATTCGTGCCGCTCCGATCCGACGATGTGCAGGCCGCCCATTTCCATCACGTCCATGTCCTTGCCGTCCGGATCCTTCACCACGCTCGGCTTCGACGGCATGACGCCGTCGCCGAGCTTGATGTCCGTACCGCGGCCGGCCATGTTCGTGGCGATCGTGATTGCGCCCGGCTGTCCGGCGTTCGCCACGATCTCGGCTTCGCGCTGGTGGTACTTCGCGTTCAGCACGTTGTGCACGAGCCCTGCGCGCTGCATCAACTTCGACAGCGTCTCCGATGCATCCACGCTCGTCGTGCCGATCAGCACCGGATAGCCGAGTCCGTGCAGGCGGCGCGACTCCTCGACGATGGCGTTGTACTTCTCGCGACGCGTCTTGTACACGAGGTCATGACGGTCGTCGCGAATGATGTCGCGATTGGTCGGGATGACTGCGACCTCCAGCTTGTAGATCTCGTAGAACTCCGTCTCTTCCGTCTCGGCCGTACCGGTCATGCCGGCCAGCTTCTCGTACATGCGGAAGTAGTTCTGGATGGTGATCGTGGCCATCGTCTGCGTCTCACCCTTGACGCGCACGCCTTCCTTCGCCTCGACCGCCTGGTGCAGTCCCTCACTCCACCGACGACCGGGCATGGTACGGCCCGTGTACTCGTCGACGATGAGGACCTCGCCGTCCTGCACCACGTAGTTGACGTCTTTCTCGTAGAGCGCATGTGCACGCAGCAGCTGGTGCACGATGTTCAACCGCTCACTCTTCCCCGCGTAGTCGATCTCGAGGTCGCGGCGTTCAGCGATCTTCTGGTCGGCGGTGAGCTCGCTCGACTTGTCGATGCGGTGCACCGCCTCGCTGAGGTCGGGGAGCACGTACGCCTCGTGATCCTCAGGCGACATGAAGTCCACGCCGCGGTCCGTCAAGTGCACGGAGTGTCCGCGCTCGTCGAGCACGAACAGCAGGTCCTCCTCGATGTCGCGGAAGGCCTGCTTGGCCGGCGGCAGCTTGCGGTCGGCGAGGTGCTCGAGCTCTGTCTTCTGTACGAGCTGCTTGTTGCCCTGCTCCTGCATGAGCTTGAGCAGCCGGCGATTCTTCGGGTGGCCGAGTTGCGCCTGATAGAGCTTCACGGCAGCGTCCTGCGTCTTGCCCGCCGCGAGATCGCGCTCCGCGTCGGCCGCGAGGACATTCACCAGTTCCATCTGCTTGCGCACGAGCCGCGACACCGACGCGTTGTGCTCGAAGTACTGGACGTCACCTTCGTTGCCGACTGGGCCCGAAATGATGAGCGGCGTGCGTGCCTCGTCGATGAGCACGGAATCGACTTCATCCACGAGCGCGAACACGTGACTTCGCTGCACGCGCTGCTCGAACGACGTCACCATGTTGTCGCGCAGATAGTCGAAGCCGAACTCGTTGTTCGTCCCGTAGGTGATGTCGGTGAGGTAGGCGGCGCGGCGCTCTGGCGTACCGGCCTCGGTGTCATCGAGGCAGCCCACGGTGAGACCGAGCCACGTGTACAGGTGGCCCATCCACTGTGCATCGCGCCGGGCGAGGTACGAGTTGACGGTGACGAGGTGCGCGCCCTTCCCTGGCAGCGCATTGAGATAGAGCGGCAGCGTGGCGACGAGCGTCTTGCCTTCGCCCGTCGCCATTTCCGCGATCTTGCCGAAATGGAGCTGGATGCCGCCCATGAGCTGGACGTCGTAGGGCACCATGTTCCACTCGAGGTCGCGGCCCGTGACGCTCACCGTCGTGCCGACGAGGCGACGACACGCTTCACGCATGGTGGCAAACGCCTCGGGGAGAATCTCGTCGAGCACGTCGGCGGTCGAACGCCTGAGATCCGCCTCGACGCCACCGCTGCCATCAACGCCGCTGAGCTCCGTGTCCAGCTTGTCGCGCTCCACGGCATCCGCTGCGTTGCGCTTCAGGTCGCGCAGCTCAGCGGCGCGCTTCTCCAGTTCGTGTGTCCGTTCATGCAACAGGCCGCGGAATTTCGCCGTCTGGCCACGAATCTCTTCTTCGCTTGCCTTCGCGAGACGCTCCTCGTGCTGGTGAATCGCATCGAGAATCGGTTGAATCCGCTTGCGGTCCCGCTCGTGGCGGGTGCCCATGAAGGCCGATAGTACGCGCTTGAACATGCAGTCCTCTTATCGATACAGCCGATGCTCGACGATGTAGTCCGCCACCGCATCCGGCATGAAACCGCGAATGATTCGCCCGTCGGCCGCCCGGGCGCGCAGCTCGGTGGACGAGATGTCCACACGCCGCGTCTGCAGCACCTGCACCGTCGCGTCCTCGGGCACGATCGCCGGATCGCCCCCACGCTGGAGGACGGCGATCGATGCCAGTGCCCGAATCTGTTCCGGTTCCCGCCACTGCTCGAAGAGGGCGAACGCATCGGCACCCAGAAGGAGCACGAGCTCCGCCGACGGGTGCCTTGCTGCCATCTGCGTCACGGTATCAACCGTGAAAGATAACCCGGGACGATCTATTTCCGACGGGTCCGCCGCGAATCCCGGTATCCCCCGCACCAGCCGCTCCGTCATCGCGAACCGGTGCGCCGCACCTGCCGACGCCCGGCCGATCTTGAACGGTTGCTCTCCAGCAGGGACGAACCGAACGGCATCCAGTCTCAACGCCTCGGCGGCATCGATGGCCGGGAGCAGGTGCCCGAGATGCGGCGGGTCGAAGCTCCCCCCGAAAATCCCGAGACGCACGCCTCAGAGCTCGGGTGGCTTCGCCGACGGCGACGTGGGCGGGCCCGTGGACGTGGGAACGGCGTTGCCTGGAACGGGCGTGCTGCCCACGGTCGGCGCGGATACGCCTTCGCATGTGGACCGCACCTCGTCGTCGTCCGGATACGTCTTCTTCAAGACGACGCAGGCATCGGCCGCGTCCTCCTTGTAGCGAATCGACTTGTACGAGTCCACCAGCCTGAGCTGCGCGGCACGAGCCGTTGGCGTGGTGGGGTACTTGGCGAGGATGTCCTTGAAGTAAATGATCCCCGAGTCGTACGCCTTCCGCCGCAGGTAGTACATCCCCGCGAGATAGTTCTTCTGCGCGAACATGTCCTCGAGCTCGGCCAACTCCGTCTTCGCCTCGGGAATCAGCGGCGAGGTCGGATAGAGGCCGAGCAGGGTATTGTAGGTCGCGAGGGCCGTCTCGCCGTACGTCGGGTCCAGCGCCGGCTTTCGCCACATCTTTCGGTACTCGCGCGCGGAGGCAAGCGCGGCGTCGTCGGATAGGGTGTCGTCCGGGAAGCTTTCGACGAGGCGCGAAAAGCTGGTCGCGGCAAGCACGTGCTCGCCCCGGTTCTCGTGTGCCTTCGCGAGATACCAGAACGCGCGCGGGAGCAGCGTGTCGCGGGCCGGAAGGTCCGTCGTCAGCTTCTCGAACGCCGCAACGGCATTGTCCCACCGTCCGGCAGCGAACTCACTCGCCGCCACCTGGTAGAGCTTGTCGTTCGTCGGGTAATTTGCGATTTGAAAGTCGGGGTGACAGGCCGCCGCTGCGAGAAGCAGCGCGACGAGCAGCGCCCGGCGAGATAGAAGCATATCGGAAAACAATACCCGCAAGAGAGCCAGCAGTTCGGGAAGAGCCTGCGAAAGATACACCAAGCCATCCCTCCGGCCCACCCGGAGGATGTGGCCGGCGCAGAGGCTCAGCGGGTGTATGGCGAGGGGGTGGGGATCTCTGAAACCCGCGTTTCATAGACACCACGAGGGGCCAGGAGGTTTCTCCTCGCCACACGAGTCTCCTTCACGCGACGACCCCGCGTCCGATGGACTCATACTGGAAGCCGAGCGAGCGCATCTTTCGCGGATCGTACAGGTTCCGGCCGTCGACCACGATGGGCGTCCTCAGCGCGGCCTTGATGCGGCCGAAATCCGGGTGCCGGTACTCGTTCCAGTCCGTCACCACCACGAGCGCGTCAGCGCCCTCGATGGCCGCATAGCTCGACTCGGCATACTCGATCGATTGTCCGATGCGCCGCTCCGTCTCATGCATTGCCACCGGGTCGTGCGCGACGACGATGGCACCGCCCTCGAGGAGTTCTGCGATCAACACCAAGGACGGCGCTTCGCGCATGTCGTCGGTGTTCGGCTTGAACGCCAGCCCCCACACTGCCACGCGCTTGCCCTTCACCGAGCCAAGTGCACGCGAGACCTTCTCGAACAACCGGTGCTTCTGCGTATCGTTGGCCAGCTCCACCGCGTCCAGCACACGCAGCGGAACGCCACAGGCGTTCGCTGTCCGGACCAGCGCCTTCACGTCTTTCGGAAAGCAGGATCCGCCGTACCCCGGACCCGGGAAGAGAAAGGCCGGTCCGATGCGGCCGTCCGACCCGATGCCCTTGCGCACCTGGTCGACATCCGCGCCGACGATCTCACACAGGTTCGCGATCTCGTTCATGAACGAGATGCGCGTGGCGAGCATCGCGTTCGCCGCATACTTGGTCATCTCTGCCGACGGCAGGTCCATGAAGAGAATCGGCTTGCCGGTGCGGACGAACGGCGCATACAGCTCGGCCATCACGCTGCGACCGTGGTCCGTCTCCACGCCGATGACGACGCGGTCCGGCTTCATGAAGTCGTCGATCGCCGCGCCTTCCTTGAGGAACTCCGGATTGGAGCACATGTGATACGGAAAGCGCGCATGGCGGTTCACTGCCTCGGACACCTTCGCGGCCGTGCCCACCGGCACCGTGGACTTGGTGACCACGACGAGCTCGCGCGTCATGTGCCGGCCGATCTGTTCCGCGACGTCGAGCACGTGGCGCAGGTCTGCCGAGCCATCCTCGTCTGGAGGCGTGCCCACGGCGATGAAGACGACATCGGCCGAGGCGATGGACGATGCGATGTCGGTGGTGAAGGTGAGGCGGCCCTGCTTCTGGTTGCGCTCGACGTAGCTGTCCAGACCCGGCTCGTAGATCGGCAGGACGTTGTTCTTCAGTCCCTCGATCTTCGCCTCGTCGACATCAGCGCACGTCACCGCATTGCCCGTCTCGGCGAGACATCCGCCCACGACGAGACCGACGTACCCGGAGCCGACGACGGTGATGTTCACGCTACTTGGCGAAGAATGCCTGGACTCCCGCGACGACTTCGTCCAGCTGCTGGCGCGTCAGCTCGGGGAAGATCGGCAGCGACAGCACTTCCTTCGCCGCGCGCTCGCTCTCCGGCATCTGTCCCTGCTTGTACCCGAGGTAGGCGAAGCACGGCTGGAGGTGCAGCGGCAGCGGGTAGTAGATCGACGTCCCGATGCCGCGCTCCTTCAGGAACGTCTGCAACGCGTCGCGCTTGCCGTCGGCTACGCGCAGCGTGTACTGATTGAAGATCGACTCGTTCTCCGGCGCGACGTACGGCGTGGTGATGGCATCCGATTCCGCGAGCTTCGCGAATGCCATGTCGTAGTACGCCGCGTTCTCGCGCCGCTTCGCACTCCACGCCGCCAGATGGGGCAGCTTGGCCGACAGCACCGCGGCCTGGAGCGCGTCGAGTCGGCTGTTGTAGCCGACCTCGTCGTGGAAATACTGCTTCGCGCCACCGTGCACACGCAGGCGCTTCAACCGCTCCGCGATGCGATCGTCCTGCGTAGTGATCATGCCACCGTCGCCATAGCCGCCCAGATTCTTCGAGGGGAAGAAGCTGAACGTCCCGATGGTCGGGATCTCGCCCGCGATGCGCCATTCACCGTCGATGGAGCGGCGCGCGCCGATGGACTGCGCGGCATCCTCGATGACGGGCAACCCGGGCATCGCGAGCGCCACCTCCTCGATCGGCGACATCTGGCCGAACAGATCAACAGGAATCACGGCCTTCGTCTTCGACGTCCGCGCCGCCGCTGCTGCATCGGGATGGATGTTGAACGTCTTTGGCTCGATATCGACGAACACGGGCGTCGCACCGACGTTGTGAATCGTCCCCGCGGTGGCGAAGAAGGTGAACGGAGTGGTGATCACTTCGTCGCCGCGGCCGATGTCCAGCGCCCGCATGGCGAGAAGGATGGCGTCAGTGCCGTTCGCGCAGCCGATTGCGTGCTTCGCGTGTGACAGCTCGGCGACCTGTCGCTCGAGCTCGGACACGGGGTCACCGAGAATGAACGTCTGCGCGTCGACGACCTTCATCATCGCGGCGACGACTTCGTCGCGGATGGTGGCGTGCTGCGCCTTGAGGTCGAGAAGAGGGACTGGCATAGGAGCTAATTATAGTCGGGTACGAAGCGGAATCGGCACATCGCGTCCCGTCTTCGCGGACTCGTAGATGCCGAGGATGAGCTCGAGTGATTTCCGGCCGGCGCGACCGTCCGTGTCAGGACGTGCGGAGCCTCGCAGCGCCGGAAGCAGGTTGCGGTAATACCCCTCGTGACCGAAGCCGTACACGTTCGGCGGATTCGTGCTTGCCGTCTCGACGAGCTTGTCGTCGTCGTCGTACGTCTCGAACGCCCAGTGCTCGACCTTGTTCACGGCGGTGCCACCGATCTTCACCGATCCCTTCTCGCCAAGGATCGTGATGGAGCCTTCGAGGTTGCGTGGATAGGTGAGCACGTTCACCTCGAGGACCCCCAACGCGCCCGAGCGGAACTTGATGACGGCGACGCCGGAATCTTCGGCCTCGATGCGGCGCGCTTGTGTGGCGGTCTTCGCCATCACGCTTTCGACAGGGCCGAGCAGCCACTGCATCAGGTCCACGTAGTGGCTCGCCTGGTTCATGATCGCCCCTCCGTCGAACTCCCACGTGCCGCGCCATGACTCCTGATCGTAGTACTCCTGCGGCCGCGTCCAGCGCACGGTGACGTTGGCCATGTAGATGCGGCCGAACCGGCCCTTGTCCACGGCGCGCTTGAGTAGCTGTACCGGCGGGTTGAGACGGTTCTGCTTCACGACGAAGAGATAGACGCCGGCAGCGTCGCACGCGTTCACCAGCTCATCCGCGGCCGCCAGCGAAATGGCCATCGGCTTCTCGGTGAGCACGTGGCGGCCCGCTTTGGCGGCGGTGATGCCGTGTGGCGGATGCAGCCCCGACGGCGTGCAGATCGTCACGAGATGGCTCGGCACTTGTGCGAGCATCTCCTCGAGCGACGCGAATGCAGGAACGCCGTATGCGGCGCCAACGGCCTGCGCACGAACAAGGTTCGTGTCGGCAACCGCGACGAGTTCCAGCTCCTTTACTTTCGCGATGGCATCGAGATGGTTCTTGCTGATGCGACCGCAGCCGAGCAAGGCTACGCGAATGGGACCCGCGATGGCTGGAATGCTGACGCTCATGCGTGGCGCTCCAGGTTCGGACCACTGAGTTGTCGAACCACGCCATCGCGCGATTCGTACGTGGATGCGCAGACCGCACACGTACCGTTGCCGCTGTCGGGCAATCGCTCTCCACACTGGCACATCCAGCCAATGCGGCGCGCCGGCACGCCGACCATCAGCGCGAACGCGGGAACGTCCTTCGAGACCACGGCCCCTGCGCCGACGAACGAATACTGGCCGAGCGTCGAGCCGCAGACGATCGTCGCATTCGCACCGATCGATGCGCCACGCTTCACGAGTGTCCGGCGATACTCGTTCTTCCGCGACACGTGACTGCGTGGATTCATCACGTTCGTGAACACCATCGACGGGCCACAGAACACGTCGTCCTCGAGCTCGACCCCTTCGTAGATCGAGACGTTGTTCTGGATCTTGACGTTGGTGCCGATCTTCGTGCGGTTCATCACCACCACGTTCTGTCCGAGCGACGACCGCTCCCCGATGACGGCGCCGCCGAGGACGTGACAGAAGTGCCACACCTTTGTACCTGCGCCGATGTGTGCGCCCTCGTCCACGTATGCCGACTCGTGCACGAACGCCGTCTCATGGACCGTCATGCGGGCTGACTCGCCACATCGAGAATGTCCTGCTGCCATTCCTGGAGCGACCGCACGGCTGACTTGCGCGACCGCAGCGAGAGAATCGCGTCCGACGCCGCGCTTGCCGCTGACATCGTCGTCGTGTACGCCACGCGATTGCGAATCGCCGCCTGGCGGAGCGTATAGTCGTCCCACTGCGCATGCTTGCCGAGCGGCGTGTTGACGAGCAATTGCACGTCGCCATTGAGGATCAGGTCGAGACAGTTCGGCCGTCCCTCGTGCACCTTCAGCACGCTCTTCACTGGAATACCGCGCGCGCGCAGGTACCGCGCCGTGCCACCCGTCGCCAGGATCTGGAAGCCCATCTCGTGAAAGCGCCGCACGATCGGCGTCACCGTTGCCTTGTCGTTGTCGTTCACGGTGACGAGGATCGTCCCCTCGAGCGGCAGGCCATTGCCCGCCGCCAGCTGCGCCTTGGCGAATGCGCTCCCGAACGAGTCCGAGATGCCCATGACCTCGCCCGTCGAGCGCATCTCCGGGCCGAGGACCGGATCGGTGCCGGCGAACTTGTTGAACGGGAATACCGCCTCCTTCACCGATACGAAGGGCGGGATGATTTCCTCCGTGAAGCCGATGTCCGCGAGCGTCTCGCCGCACATCACGCGCGCGGCATATGATGCGAGCGGTACCCCGATCGCCTTCGATACGAATGGAATCGTGCGGCTGGCGCGCGGATTCACCTCGAGCACGTACACCACGCCGTTCTTGATCGCAAACTGCACATTGATCAATCCGACGACCTTGAACGCCTTCGCCATGGCGACCGTCTGCTCGCGCATCGTCTGCAGATCTTTCTCGCCGATGAGATACGGCGGCAGCACGCACGCCGAATCGCCCGAGTGGATACCGGCGTCCTCGATGTGCTGCATCACGCCTCCGATCACCACCTGCTCGCCGTCCGACAGCGCGTCGACGTCCACCTCGTACGCGTCCTCGAGGAAGCGGTCGATGAGCACCGGGCGTTCCTCGGACACACGTGCCGCCGTCGCGAAATAATCGGTGAGCGACGGCGGATCGTAGACGATCTGCATCGCGCGGCCACCCAGCACGTAGCTCGGCCGCACCAGTACCGGATACCCGATCCGCTCCGCAGCATCCAGCGCTTCCTCCACACTCGTCGCGGTGCCGTTGGGCGGCTGCGTCAAGCCCACCTCGCGCGCGATCTGCTCGAACCGCCGACGATCCTCCGCCGCATCGATCGAGTCGGGCGAGGTGCCGAGAATGCGCACGCCGGCGGCTTCGAGCCCACGCGTCAGCTTGAGCGGTGTCTGTCCGCCCAACTGCACGATGACCCCCATCGGCTGCTCCCGATCGACGATCTCGAGCACATCCTCGAGCGTCAACGGCTCGAAGTAGAGCTTGTCCGACGTGTCGAAGTCCGTGGACACCGTCTCGGGATTCGAGTTGATCATGATCGTCTCGTAGCCCTGGTCGCGCAGCGCCATGACGGCGCGCACGCAGCAGTAGTCGAACTCCACACCCTGCCCGATGCGATTCGGCCCGCTGCCGAGGATCACCACGGATTTCCGGCCGCTGCGCGGCGCTTCGCTCTCCTCGTCGTAGCTGCCGTAGAGGTACGGCGTCGCCGACGGGAATTCACCGGCACAGGTGTCCACCATCTTGTACGCGGGCCGCACGCCGAGCGCCCAGCGGTGCGCGCGGACGTCGTTCTCCTTCTCGTCGCGCAGGTCGCCGAGCTGCCGGTCGGAGAAGCCATACTGCTTCATGCGTCGCATCGCCGTCGCGTCCACCTCGGACAGGGCGGCATACCACGTCTCCGCCTCGACGAGCTCCTGCATCTGCGCGAGGAACCACTGGTCGATCGCCGTGAGCTCGAACAGCTCCTGCACCGACATCCCCATCTGGAAGCCGCGCTTCACCTGGTAGATGCGTTCCGGCGTCGGCTGCCGCAGCGCACCGCGCAGCGTCTCGATCGTTTCATCGATGAGGCGATCATCGATGAGACGCTTGCCGATCTCCCAGCCATAGCGTCCTGCCTCGAGTGCGCGGAGCGACTTCTGGAACGCTTCCTTGAACGTGCGCCCGATCGACATCGACTCGCCCACACTCTTCATCTGCGTGGTGAGCAACGGACTCGCCGACGGAAACTTCTCGAACGCGAAGCGCGGCGTCTTCACGACCACGTAGTCGAGCACCGGCTCGAACGACGCCGGCGTCGTCTTCGTGATGTCGTTGGGAATTTCGTCGAGGCTGTAGCCAACTGCGAGCTTCGCCCCGATGCGGGCGATCGGGAACCCCGTCGCCTTCGACGCCAGCGCGGATGACCGCGACACACGCGGATTCATCTCGATGACGATCATCTCGCCGTCGCGCGGATTCACGGCGAACTGGATGTTGCAGCCGCCCGCGTCCACGCCGACTTCGCGAATGATTGCCACCGCGGCATCACGCATGGTCTGGTATTCGCGATCCGTGAGCGTCATCGCGGGCGCGACGGTGATGGAGTCGCCGGTGTGCACGCCCATCGGATCCAGATTCTCGATGGAGCACACGATCACGACGTTGTCGAACCTGTCGCGCATCACCTCGAGCTCGAACTCCTTCCACCCGATGAGCGACCGCTCGATGAGGATCTGGCTCGTGGGCGACACGTCGAGTCCGCGACGAACGATCTCCTCGAACTCCTCGCGGTTGTACGCGATCCCGCCGCCGGTACCGCCGAGCGTGAACGACGGACGCACGATGGACGGGAAGCCGGTGACTTCGAGGAGTGCGACCGCTTCGTCGAACGTGGTGGCGATACCGCCCTGCGCGCAGCCGAGGCCGATGCGCTCCATCGCTTCACCGAACTGCTTGCGGTCTTCGGCGATGCCGATGGCACGTGCCGACGCGCCGATCAGTTCCACCCCGTGCTTCGCCAGCACGCCATTCTCGGCAAGCGTCATCGCGATGTTGAGCGCAGTCTGGCCGCCCATCGTCGGCAGCAGCGCGTCCGGCTTCTCCCGCTCGATCACCAGCTCGACGAACTCCGGGGTCACCGGCTCGACATACGTGCGGTCGGCGATTTCCGGATCCGTCATGATCGTCGCCGGATTCGAGTTGATGAGCACGACCTCGTACCCTTCTTCGCGCAGTGCCTTCGTCGCCTGCGTTCCGGAGTAGTCGAACTCGGCGGCCTGCCCGATTACGATCGGGCCGGAGCCGATGACGAGAATTCGATGGATATCAGCGCGTCGCGGCATGGATCAGGTCATCGATGATGTCATCGCGCGTCCGGCGGGGAGCCCAGCCGGTGGCGTGACGAAGCTTGCTGTTGCTGCCGACCAGCACTGGCACGTCGACCCGACGCATCAGTGCAGGATCGGTGGTGATCTCGGCGTGGACGCCGAGGTGCTGGAGCACTGTCGTGGCAAGTTGACGCACGGTGACGCCTTCACCGCTGCTGACGTTGTACGCCTCACCCACCACACCCTTCTCGAGCAACGAAAGATATGCGTCCGCGACGTCCGAGACATGCAGAAAATCCCGGACGGTGTCCGGGTTGCCGATCACGAGCGATCCACCCGACTTCGGCAGCGCACTGGCACGCGCGACAAGCCCCGGAATCAGGAAGTGCGGCGCGTGTCCGATTCCCGAATGGTTGAAGCTTCGGGTGCACACCACGCGGACGCCCTCGCTGCGGTACGCCTGGAGCGCAGCAATCTCCTGGGCCATCTTCGAGGCGGCGTACAGCGTCAGTGGACGCTGTTCCAACCCCTCGTGCAGCGGCATCTCGTTGAGCTCGTGGCGCCCGTACTGTTCTGCCGAGCCGACAACGAGGACGACCGGGTCCGCCGTCCCCGCCGCGCGATGCTTGCGCACCTCCGCGAGCAGCCGCACCGCGCCCACCGTGTTGACCTCGTAGGCGTAGCCCGGTTGCGACAGCGCATCGAGCACGTGGCTGATACCGGCGAGGTGCAGCACCATGTCCGGTCTCGCCAGATCGACGACCTCCTCCACCTCCGACTGCGAGGTGATGTCCATGCGCCGCCACGTGACGCGCGCTTGTTCGTCGTTCGAGAGCACCATGGACGTATGCGCTGGCCCCACGCCGGCGGCCGTGACGCTCCAGTCGCGTTGGAGCATGGCCTTGATCGCCCACTGCGCGACGAAGCCATTGCCACCCGTGACGAGCGCGCGCGTGGTCACTTCGCGCTGGCGTGCCGTGCGAGGTCGGCGGAAACCATCATCTGCACGAGCTCACGGAAGCGCACGGTCGGCTCCCAGCCGAGCTTTTCACGCGCCTTGGACGCGTCGCCGACCAGCAGGTCGACCTCGGCCGGCCGGTCGAACTTTGCATCGTGGTGCACGAAGTCCATGTAGTCCAGATCCACGGCCTCGAATGCGAACTGGCACAGCTGGCGCACCGACCACGTTTCTCCCGTGGACACGACGTAATCGTCGGGCTCGTCCTGCTGCAGCATGCGCCACATCGCATCGACATAGTCGCCGGCGTAGCCCCAATCGCGGCGCGCTTCGACGTTGCCGAGCTTGAGGTCCTTCGAGATGCCGAGCTTGCAGCGTGCAGCACCGTCGGTGACCTTGCGTGTCACGAACTCCAGCCCGCGTCGCGGGCTCTCGTGGTTAAACAGGATCCCCGACACCGCATACAGGTTGAAGCTCTCGCGGTAGTTGAGCGTGATCCAGTGTCCGTACACCTTCGCCACGCCGTACGGGCTGCGTGGATAGAAAGGCGTCGACTCTGTCTGTGGCGTTTCGACCACCTTGCCGAACATCTCGCTGGAGCTGGCCTGGTAGAAGCGCGACTTGGGCGCCGCCTTCTTCATCGCCTCGAGCATGCGCGTGACGCCAAGCGCGGTGAACTCGCCGGTGAGCACGGGCTGGCTCCACGACGCCTGCACGAAGCTCTGTGCGGCGAGGTTGTAGATCTCGTCCGGCTGAACGTCGTGCACCACATCGGTGAGCGACGTCTGGTCGAGGAGGTCGGCACTCGCGAGTTCGAGACGGTCCACGAGGTGTGCGATGCGCTCGTAGGGTGTCGTCGAGCTACGGCGGACGACGCCCACGACGCGGTACCCTTTCGCGAGGAGGAACTCGGCGAGGTAGGACCCGTCCTGGCCGGTGATGCCCGTGATCAGCGCGGTTGGCATGCGAGACGTTTACTCGAGGATGTGAAAAAGGGAGCCCCCAAGAGCTCCCCTTCGCGTGCTGGACCGGCGGAGCGGAGCCGTCACGCCACCTGCACGCCACGCGGCGCACGCGGGACTTTCCCCGCGTTGAGGCAGCGCGTGCAGACCTTCACCTTGGTGATCTTGCCGTCGATCAGGGTGCGGACGACCTGGAGGTTGGGCTTCCAGGTGCGGCGCGTCTTGTTGTTGGCATGCGAGACGTTGTTGCCGAACGCGACACCCTTGTCGCAATGAAAGCAACGGTTGCGTTGGATGGCCATGTTACTTGCCCTCCGGCATGAACTCGATGCGCGCCATGTCGGCGCCGTCGCCCTTGCGGAAGCCGGTCTTGAGGATGCGGGTGTAGCCGCCGTTCCGCGATGCGAAGCGGGGTCCGATCACCTGGAACAGCTTGTCCGCCGCCTCGCGCTTCTGCACGTGGCGGATGGCCAGCCGGCGGGCGTGCAAGGTGCCGGAGCGTGCCTTGGTGACCAGCTTCTCGATGAACGGACGAAGCTCCTTCGCCTTCGCTTCGGTCGTCTCGATCGACTCGCTCTCGATGAGCGACGTCGCGAGGTTGCGCAGCAGCGCCAATCTCTGTTCGCTCGTGCGGCGCAGTTGCCGCCCTGCCTTCTGGTGACGCATTGTCCCGTGTTACTCCTCTTCGTCGTCAGGCGCCGCGGCGGCAGCCTGGCTCGGCGGTGTGCCCCAATCGAGCACCCGAACGCCTTCGCCATTCTCCTCGAACCGCATGCCAAAGTTCAATCCCTCACGCTCGAGCAGATCGGCGATCTCCTGGAGCGACTTCTTCCCGAAATTCTTGACCTGCAGGATCTGGCTCTCCGTCTGACGGACCAGGTCGCCAAGGCTCCGGATGTTGGAGTTCTTGAGCGAATTGACCGAGCGAACGCTCAGCTCGAGATCGTCGATGGGAGTCTTGAGCAGGCCCTGCATCCGCGCGCCATCCGTGCCGGCGCCCTCGCCACCGCCGCCGGCGACCGGCGCCGATGAGTGCGAGCCGAACTCGACGAAGTACTGGAAGTGCGTCTGTGCCAGCGCGGCCGCATAACTGACCGCCTCTTCCGGCGAGATGGTGCCGTTGGTCTCGACCGTCAGTGTGAGACGATCGTAATCCGTGCGCTGTCCAACGCGCGTCTCGGCGACCGAAAAGTTTGCGCGACGCACCGGGTTGTAGATCGAGTCGATGCGCACGAGGTCTACCGGCAGGCCGCGGTCGAGCGGATGCTGGTCGGACTCGACGTAGCCACGGCCCTTGTTGATGTACAGCTCGATGTTCAGGTCGCGATCGTCGTGCAGCGTGAGGATGTGGTGCGACGGATCGACGATGCGAACGCCGGAGACCGGCGTCACGTCGCCAGCCGTCACTGCACCAGCGCCATCGCGCTTGATGTGCAGCACCGCGCTCTCGACGTCATCGGAGAGCGTGAGCGTGAGCGTCTTGAGGTTGCCGATGATCTGGTGAACGTCTTCGACGACGCCGGGAATGGTCTGGTGCTCGTGCACGACACCGTCGATGCGCACGCCCCAGACGGCCGCGCCGCGGAGGGACGAGAGCAGCATGCGACGCATCGCATTGCCGAGCGTGTGCCCGAAGCCGCGCTCGAGCGGCTGCAGGCGGAACTCGGCGACATTGGGATTGTCCTCGCGCTTGGTCGCTTCGACCAGCTGC
>JBBQDT010000086.1:0-17599 GCA_038319955.1 Gemmatimonadales bacterium
CGACGAGCAGGCCAGTGCCGCGCAGGGCCAGATCGAAGTGCAACTGCAGCGCCGCGCCGATCTGGTGCCAAGCCTCGTTGCGACCGTGAAGGGCCTCGCCAATCAGGAGCTCGCGGTGTTCAGTGAAGTCGCGCGCGCGCGCGGCGGCCTGCTCAACGCGGTGCAGAGCAAGGACCCCGAACAGATGGCCAACGCCAATCAGGCCATGACCGGCGCGCTCGGTCGCCTGCTCGCGGTGTCCGAGGCGTATCCGCAGCTCAAGAGCGACCAGGCTTTCCTCAAGCTTCAGGACGAGCTTGCGGGTACGGAGAATCGCGTCGCCGTGTCGCGGACGGACTACAACTCCGCCGTGCAGCAGTACAACGCGTACATCCGCCAGTTCCCCGCGGTGCTGACCGCCAAGATGACCGGCGCGAAGGAGAGGAAGTACTTCACGGCCACGAGTCCAGAGTCTCGCGAGGCGCCAAAGGTGGACTTTGGGACACCAGGCGCTCCGGCTGCTCCGGCGCCCAAGGTTCCGTAGCCGTTCAGCGGCGAAACGACGAGAGGGCGACCAGTGATGGTCGCCCTCTTCACTTTACGGACTGAGAGGGTTTCGGGAACAACGACGGACCCTTGCTCACTCGCCACCCCACTGCATCCAGGGCCCCGATGTCGCCGAATCGCTGATCGCTCACCTGACCCGGCCCACCGATCTGCACCCACGCCTCCTGCGCCTTCTCGGGCATGAACGGCGCGAGCACCACCGCCTGCCGCGCGAGCTGTCGCACCAACGTCGACAGCACGTGATCCAACGCACGACGTCCGTCCTCGTCATCGCGCTTCGCGATCGACCACGGCTGCATCGTCTGCACGTACTCGTTGCCTCGCGTCACCATCGACATCGCGCGCTGCAGCCCCTCGTGCAGCAGATATCCGCGCGTGCCGTCCATCGCTGCGTGATAGCCCTCGATGTCCTCGGCATCCGAGCGATCCACTTCGTCTCGTGAGCCACTGGGCACCACGCCATCGCGATACTTCTCCACCATCGCAATCACCCTGCTCGTGAGGTTCCCCCACGAATTCGCGAGGTCGCTGTTGTACCGCGCGTCGAACTGCTCCCACGAGAAGCTGCCGTCCGCATCGAACGGAATTTCGCGCAGCAGGAAATAGCGGAACGCGTCCGCGCCGTACTTGTTGATCGCCTCGTCGAGGTCGAGACGAACCCCGGCCGACTTGCTGAATCGCTCGCCGCCGAGCAACACGAAGCCGTGGCCCCACACACGCTCGGGCAAGGGCAGTTGTGCCGCCTCGAGCATCGCCGGCCAGATGATCGTGTGGAACCGCGTGATGTCCTTCCCCACGATGTGCAACTGGGCTGGCCAATGCGCCGGCGCATCGTCACCGGGAAACCCGGTGGCGGTGAGGTAGTTGGGCAGCGCGTCGAACCACACGTACGTCGTCTGACGCTCGCCCGTGCTGAGCGGCCTGGGGAAGGGAATGCCCCACTGCAGCCGCGACCGGCTCGCCGACACGTCTTCCAGCCCGCGCTCGATCAGTGCAAGCATCTCGTTGCGCCGACTCGCCGGCTGCAGGAACTCGGCAAGATCCGTCAGCAATGACTCGAGAAACCCGGCGTACTTGCTCAACCGGAAGAACCAGTTGCGCTCCTCCACCCACTCGAGCGTTCGCGTCGGATGCAGCACGCACTTCCCGTCGACGATCTCGGCGTCCTGCTTGAACGACTCGCACCCTACGCAATACCAGCCCTCGTACGCCTTCTCATAGAAGTCGTGCGGGCTCCGCTCGAAGATGCGCTCGATGAGCGCCTGCACGCCGGCCTTGTGCATCGGGTCGGTCGTGCGGATGAACTGGTCGTTCGAGATGCCGAGCCGCTTCCACATCGCCAGGAACGTCGCCGCCAGCGTGTCCACGAGCGCCTGCGGCGCGATTCCCTGCTGGGCGGCCGTCTGCGCGACCTTCTGTCCATGCTCATCCATGCCGATGAGAAAATGAACGTCGTCGCCGAGCATGCGGCGATAGCGCGCGATGGCGTCGGCGCCGATCTTCTCGTAGGCATGCCCGACATGCGGCTCGCCGTTCGCGTAATCGATCGCCGTCGTGAGGAAATACCGAGTCAATTATTCTCCGGCGGGAGTGCTGCTCCCGTTGGTTGAACCATCGCCACCCGTGCCGCCGCTTGGCCTGTTGCGACGGCCGCCACGACGTCCGCGACGACGCTGTGCACGTCGTTCGCCCTCCGCCGCTGACTCCGGCGCCTCTGGTGCCCCCTCTGGCGCCGCGACGACGTCCGTCATCGCAACAGGCGGTGCGTCCGCGCGGGGCGCCTGCGGAGAATGCACCGGCCGCGTCGGCCGCGCGGGACGCGGCTCGCGTTTCAGCTGGACCACCGGATGCTCCTCCGTGACGGCACCCTCGAGACCGACCGTATCCTCCGCATCGAAGTGATCGTGCGCCACGCGCGAAACCGTGACGTCGCGTGCCGCCGCCTCGAGCGACGCAGAGAGCGGATCACCCGCCTCCGTCATCTCCGCGCGCAACTCCTCGAGCGGCACCGTGCGGATTTCACCGTCCATGCCACGGAGGGTCACGCGCTCGCGAAAGATGTCGTTCGCGATGACCTTCTCCTCGCCCTTCGAGGTGCGGATGGTCCTGAGCTCCTTCGGGTATTTCCGCCGGCTCGTCACGTAGAACTCGTGCTCGTAGCGCAGGCAGCACATCAGCCGACCACACGCGCCGGAAATCTGCGACGGATTCAACGACAGCCGCTGGTCCTTCGCGACGCCGAGGTTCACGGGGCGCAGCTCGGGCAGCCATGCGGCAGAGCAGTACTGCCGCCCGCACCGCCCAATGCCGTCCAGCCGCTTCGCCTCGTCGCGCACGCCGATCTGCTTCAACTCGATGCGCGTGCGGAACATCGACGCCAGCTCACGCACCAGCGTGCGGAAGTCGACGCGCTTCTCGGCGGTGAAATAAAACGTGAGCTTCTTGCGATCCCACTGCCACTCGGCGTCGGTCATCTTCATGACCAGCGCGTTGGCCTTCACGCGCTCCATCGCCTTGCGCCGTGCCTCATCGTCGCTGGCGCGCACCTCCTCGAGGCGACGCAGCTCGTCGTCGGTGGCCAGGCGCTTGACGACGCGCGTCGGCGGCGCGCCGAACAGGCCGTGTGGCACCTTTGCCGATCGAGATTCAGCCTCTGATCCAACAGCCACGACTCGACCGATGTCCTCCCCGCGGTCGGCGTCGACGATCACCGCCGCAGCGCGAGGCGGTGTGTCGTCCGGCTCCCAGAGGAAGAACTCCTTGCGATTGCCCTTGAATGCGATCTCGATCAGGTGGGGCACGGCTACTCCAGGTACTGCCCCATCCGCATGAACTTCTCACGCCGACGACGCACGAGTTTGTCCGGCTTCAGCCGGCGCAGGTCGTCCAGCTGCCGGCAGAGTGTATCACGCACCGCGATGGCGGTGGTCGTATGATCGGCATGCGCGCCGCCCGCAGGCTCCGGGATGATCTCATCGATCACCTTGAGCTCGAACAGGTCCGGTGCGGTGATGCGCAGCGCCGACGCCGCCTTCTCACGCATCTCGGGGCTCTTGCCATCCTTCCACAGGATCGCCGCGCAGCCCTCCACCGTGATCACCGAGTACACCGAGTTCTCGAGCATGTTCACGCGGTCCGCGACACCGAGGGCGAGCGCACCGCCGGAGCCACCCTCGCCGATGATCGTCGCGATGATCGGCGTCTCGAGACGGCTCATCTCGAACAGGTTGCGCGCGATTGCTTCACTCTGGCCGCGCTCTTCCGCACCGAGCCCAGCCCAGGCACCCGGCGTGTCGATGAACGTGATCACCGGCGTGTGGAACTTCTCCGCCAGCTTCATCAGTCGGAGCGCCTTCCGGTATCCCTCGGGATGCGCCATGCCGAAGTTGCGCTTGAGATTCTCCTTGGTATCGCGGCCGCGCTGGTGACCAATCACCATCACCGTCTCGCCGTCGAGTCGCGCCCAGCCACCCATGATCGCGGCGTCTTCACGAAATGCGCGGTCGCCGTGCAGCTCGATAAAATCGGTGAAGCAGAGGCGCAGGTAGTCGTCGGTGAGCGGACGCTTGTTGCTCCGCGCCACCTGCACCCGCTGTAACGGCGTCAGGCTGCGATAGATCTCACCGCGCAGCTCGGCGAGCTTCTTCTCCAGCGGCACGATTTCGTCAGCCACGTTGAGTGCCTGTTCGTCCGCCATCTTCTTCAGTTCTTCGATCTGTTTCTCGAGCTCGTAGATCGGCTTCTCGAACTCCAAAGTCGCAGTCGCCATCCGTGTCAGCTCCCGCGCACGAGGCGGACGCGCTCGTTGCCGAGGAGCGCCCGCAGGTCAGTCAGGGCGGCCTGAGTGGCCGCAAGTCGCAGCGACCGCGATTTCAGTCGCGCCCGCGTTCCATTTCCATCACTCCATCGCAACTCGAGCGGCGGCGCACCGGAGTGCGGCGTCGCATGCGCGTCGATCACTGCACGTACCTCGGCCATCGCGTCCCGGGCGAGGACATCACCCATGACCAGCTCGATCGAGATCGACACCTGTCCGTTGAGCCGCATTTCGGCGAACGGCGTCACCGATTCCACGATGAACGTTGGCGCATCCGCATCTTGGTCGCGCTTGGAATACCCACCCTTCATCAGGACGGGTACATCGGCACGGACGCGATCCGCCAGCAGTCCCCAGCTCTCCGGAAACACCAGTACTTCGGAAGATCCCGAAAAATCCTCCACTGTCAACCTCGCGAATTCCGCTCCGGAGCGTTTGCTGGTCTGTCGCTTGATTCCCGTGACCACCAGCCCGAGCGTCATCACCTCGGGAGTCCACGTGCCCAACTGGCTCACCGTGTGACTCGCGAACATCTCGCATTCCATGCGATACGGCTCCAGCGGATGCCCGCTGATGTAGAAGCCGAGGATCTCCTTCTCGCGCGTCAGCCGCTCGGACTCCCCCATGGGCGCGACGTTGGGCAACGTGCGCGGCGCCTGCTCGCCGACCCCGTCGGCCGGCCCGCCGAACATCGACACCTGGCCCATCTCCTTTTCCTGCTGCTTGAGTGACGACTCCTGCATCGCCGCCTCGAGTACCGACCAGTACTGCGCCCGGTGTCCGCCGAGGTTGTCCACCGCGCCCGACGCGATCAGCGCTTCGAACACGCGCTTGTTGCACGCGCGAAGATCCACGCGATCGGTGAAGTCGAAGAAGCTTTCGAACGGCATCTCCTTCTTCGCCGCGAGCACCGAGTCGATCGCATTGCGACCCACGTTGCGGATGGCGCCCAGCCCGAAGCGAATCCGCTTCTCGTCGAGCACGGTGAACTTGTAGTTCGATTCGTTCACGTCCGGCGGCAGCACCTCGATCCCCATCTCGCGCGCCTCGTTGATGAACTTCACCACCGAGTCCGTGTCCCCGATGCTGCTCGAGAGGATCGCCGCCATGAAATCGGCGGGATAGTGCGCCTTGAGCCATGCTGTCTGGAACGAGACGACCGAATAGGCAACGGAGTGTGACTTGTTGAAGCCGTACCGCCCGAACGTCTCGATCTGCCCCGACAGGTCCTCGATGATCTTGCGGTCGTACCCGCGTGCGATCGACTTCTCGACGAACTTGCCGAGCTCCTTCTTGATGAGCTCAGCGTCCTTCTTGCCGACGGCCTTTCTGAGGACGTCCGCCTCGGCGAGCGAGATGCCGGCGAGCACCTGCGCCAGACGCATCACCTGCTCCTGATAGGTGATGACGCCGTACGTCGGCTCGAGAATCGGCTCCAGCTCCGGCAGCGCATACGACACCGGCTCCTCACCGCGCTTCCGTCGCTGATAGACCTTGTGCATCCCCGCGTCCAGCGGGCCAGGCCGCATCAGCGCGTTACTCGCCACGAGATCGTCGAACCGGTCGCACCGCATGGAGCGCAGCATGTCCGTTGCCAGCGCGGACTCGAACTGGAACACTCCGGTGGTGCGGCCCGCACGCAGCATGCGGTAGACCGCCGGATCTTCCATGTCCAGCGTGTCCATGTCCGGCCGCGTGTTCGTCCTGCCCTCGATGTTGTCCAGCGCGTCGCGGATGACCGTGAGTGTCGTCAGGCCGAGGAAGTCCATCTTGAGCATGCCTGCATGCTCGAGACAGTTCATGTCGTACTGCGTGACGATCACCGATTCGTCGCTCCCCGCGCCCGCACCCTTGCTCGACACCGTGAGGATCGGGATGTAGTCGTCGAGCGGACCAGGTGCGATCACCACCCCCGCGGCGTGCACACCCGTGTGCCGCGACAGCCCTTCCAGCGAGATCGCGTAATCCAGCAGCGTTTTGTACCGGTCATCACTGCCGTAGAGCTTCTTGATCTCCGGCACGTCCTTGATCGCTTCCTTCACCGTCAGCGAGAACGCCGGACCATTCGGGACCAGCTTTGCCAGTGCGTCCGTCTCCGCCGGCGTGAAGCCCAGCGTGCGCCCGACGTCCTTGATCGCCGCGCGCGACTTCATCGTCCCGAACGTCACGATCTGCCCCACCGATTCCTTTCCGTATTTCTGCCGCACGTACTCGATCACCTCACCGCGGCGCTCGAAGCAGAAGTCCACGTCGATGTCGGGCATCGACACGCGCTCCGGATTCAGGAAGCGCTCGAACAGCAGGTCGTACTTGAGCGGGCAGACGTCCGTGATCCTGAGCGCGTACGCCACGATCGAGCCGGCCGCCGACCCGCGCCCCGGACCCACCGGGATGTCGAGATCGCGCGCTGCCTTGATGAAGTCGTAGACGATCAGGAAGTAGCCGGCGTAGCCGGTCTTCGTGATGACCCCCAGCTCGTACTCCAGCCGCTCACTCACCTCCGCCGACAACTCGGCGCCATACCGCTCGTGCGCGCCGGCCGTCGCGAGTCGAACGAGGAGCTCGTTCTCCGTGTCCACCCCCGCCGGCAGCGGGAACGACGGCACGTAGTATTTCTTCTCGAACGCGAAGCCGGCCTCGTCGGCGATCTTGAGCGTGTTTTCCAGAACGTCCTTCCGCTCCGGAAACCGCGATGCCATCTCGGGAGCGCTCTTGAAGTAGAGGCCCCGGTCATAGTGCATCCTGTTCTGGTCGCTGTAGTCCTTCCCGAGGCCGATGCAGAGCAGCACGTCGTGGGCGTCGTGATCGTCGGCGCGCAGGAAGTGCGCGTCGTTCGTCGCGATGACGGGGAGGTTCAGCTCGGTGCCAAGCGTGAAAATGTGCTCGTTCAGCTTCGCCTGGCCCTCGGACTCGTGCGCCTGCACCTCGAGGTAGTAGCGGTCCTTGAACACATCCGCATACCACGACGCAGCCTCCCGCGCCGCGTCGGGATTGCCCGCCTCGAACGCGGATGCGATCTCCCCGGCAAGGCACGCCGAGCTCACGATCAACCCCTCGCTGTACTTCGCCAGCAGCTCGCGATCCACGCGCGGCTTGGAGTAGAACCCCTCCGTATAGCCCAGCGACGACAGCTTGATGAGGTTCTTGTACCCGATCATGTCCCGGGCAAGAAGCACCAGATGGAAGTAGGGCTTTACCCCCGGCGCCGGCCGGCCCCTCGTCCGCCGGTCACCTGGCGCGACATACGCCTCCATGCCAATGATGGGCTTGAGCCCCGCCTTCTTGGCCTTCTCCTGAAACTCCCACGCCGCATGGAGGTTACCATGATCCGTGATCGCCAGCGCCGGCTGCTCGAACTCGAGCGCACGCTTGATCAGGTCATCGATGCGGTTGGCGCCATCGAGGAGTGAATACTCCGAGTGGCAGTGGAGATGGACGAAGGACATGATGAATAGGATAGCGACCGCGACCCCTCGCGTCAAAGCCGCCCGAATGCTTGGAAGCGTGTGGAAGTGACTGCGAATAAAAGACTTAGGTTCCTCTGGCCAGCGCTACGCGTGCTGGCCGCGCTCGCGTTGATCCTCCTCGCGTACCTCCTCCTCACGCCAACGGGCCGCTACCTCCTCCGCGCCGGATTCGAGGAGGGAAAGATCCTCTCGCGTCGCACCCCGATCACCGATATCGTCGCGAACGCGAACACGCCGGCACCCCTCAAATCCAAGCTCTCGCTGGTGCTCGCGGCGCGCGCATTCGCCCACGACTCACTGGACCTCGAGACGGGCCAGAGCTTCACCACGTTCAGCGCGCTCGACCGCGATACCCTCGTGCTCGTCCTCTCGGGCGCCTACCGCGACAAGCTGAAGGCCTACACGTGGTGGTTTCCCATCGTGGGGCGCGTGCCCTACAAGGGCTACTTCGACTTCGCCGAAGCGCACCGGCAGGAAACGGCCCTCACCGCACGCGGCTTCGACGCTCGGCTCGGCGCCGCATCAGCGTTCAGCACGCTCGGCTGGTTCAACGATCCCCTGCTGCCGACAACCCTCTCCGGCGATTCGCTCACCGTCGCGGAAACCGTCATTCACGAACTGCTGCACAACACCTACTACGCGCCGGGCGGCGCCGTCTTCAACGAGAGCTTCGCCAACTTCGTCGGATCGCGCGGCGCCGAACGCTTCTTTCGGTCCCGCGGGCAGAGCGCTGCCGCCGCGGAAGTCGCAGCGCGCTGGGGCGACGAGAAGATCCTCGGTCGCTTCTGGGCATCGCTCTACGAAAGGGTCGACTCCGCGTTCAAAGGTCATCCCGGCGACGAGCCGGAGCGCGTGGCGCAGCGCATCGCCCTGCGCGATTCCATCTATGCCGACGCGCGTCAGCTGCTCGTCCATGAGATCGGCCCTCAGCTCCGGACGATCAACCTCCGCGCACTGGAGCGCACGCGCTTCGACAACGCGGTGCTCATGTCGAGACGCGTCTATCTCACGGAGCTCGAAGCGTTCGACGCCGTGCTCACGAAGAATGGCGGTGACATGCGACGCACCATTCAGGCGATCATCGCGGCGGCAAAGTCCGATCGCGAGAAGCCCTTCGACGCAGTGAAGCGGTTGTCGCCCCGAGCGTAGCGAGGGCCTGCGCTTCCGCCTTGACCGCTACTGAATTCGTTCGAGTGCGACGTCGAGCTTTCCGTCGATGAACGATGCCCGCGCCGCATACCAGGAACGGTCGCCATATCCCGCGTGCAACAGTGCATTCCGCGCTCCGAAGTCGCGCGCGTACAACACGCTGCCACCAAGGCGTCCGCTCGCATCGAGGTCCACGTATGGCAGCATGGCGGCGAGACTCACCCTGCGCGACATCACGCGACTCGCTTCTGCCTGACAGTCCGCTGTCAGCGGCCGACCCGGCACCAGCGCGAGCTGTTCGTTCGGCGGCTGCTGCGCCAACGGCGACGCCGGCAGGTCACCATCGAGCGCGCTCATCACGCGGCTGGCACGCTCGCCATCTCGCGACTCCGTGAAGTGGTCCACCCCGTCGAGCGCGTGCTGCAGGCGGCACGCATCCACGTGCGCGACGATCTGCTCCGCCGAGAGCGGACGCACCCCGAGCGCACGAAGTCGCGATGCAAGACGCGAATGCCACCCCTCGTCGAGGAACACGAGCGCGTTCGTGAGACCCGCGCGCTTCACCGCATTCCTGATCACGGGCGCGGCGGAGCGCGCGGCGTACAGATCGGCCAATCGCTGCACACCGAACAGCTGGCCGTCGCGCGACGGCGTGGCCCACGCCGCGACGAGCCACAGTGGCACGAGCAGCAGCACGGACGCGCGCAGCCACGGACGCGCGACACGCCCGCGAAGCACACCCGTCAATCGCGCCGTATAGAACACCAGCACCGGTACCGACGCGTACAGAAAGCGCGGACCCACGAAGTAACTCTCCGACCAATAGGCGCCGTAGCCGAGCATCAAGCCGCCGAGCACCGCGAGCAGCAGGTAGTCCCACCGCGTCGCGCGACGCTGGAGCGCCAGCGTAACCACGATCACGAGCATCGCCGGCACGGGCCAGCCGAACAGGCCGACGTCGAGCTTCATCAGATACGCCGAGATCATGTACAGCCCGCGGCGCGGCGTGTGCGCGAAGCCCAGCGGTGTCATGTGAAAGCCGGGCCGATGCTCGGGCCCGTTCAACACGTCGTACGCGAACGAGAATGGCGCGCCGACAGTCGCGGCATTCACGGTGAACAGCAGCGCCACTGGAATCGCGCCAGCGACGCACTGCGCGATCAACGAGCGACGCAGCCATGGCCTCGTCCTGATCGTCACGAGTTGAGAGACGCCGATCATCAGTGCGACCACCGCGGCATCGAATGGCCTGATGGTCGCCGCGACGCCGAGACTCGCGCCCATGACCACAGCAGGCCATCGAGCACCGGACGGCTCCTCCGCCGCCGTCCATCGCGCCAACGCGGCAAGTGCAATCGTCAGGCACGCCAATGCACCCGCGTGATTCATCTCGCTGCCCGACATGAACAGCACGAACGGCGACATCGCGAACAGGATGGCCGAGACGCGCGCGGTCAGCTCATCGCTGATCGTCGCGACGAAGTCGTACAGCGCTACTGCCGTGATGCCTGCCAGCAATGGATTGACCAGCCACGGCACGCCGGCCACCAGACCGAGCGCGAGGAGTGCCGGACCGCCGATGGGAAACTGCGAGAACCATCGCCCGCGCACGTCCAGTGTCTGGATCGTCGAGAAGAATTCGGCCTGCGCGTCGCCGAGAATCGTCAGGCGTCCGTGAGCGAGCAGGTGCGCCTGCCATCGCTGCGCGAACTCATCGCCCACCACCGGCTCGAGCGCGAACAGCCGCCAGCCGAAATACAGTGCGAGCAGGCATGTCGTCATCAGGATCAACGACCCGAACGCTCGCGATGTCGGCGCGAGCAACACACGCTCGGCCCATACCGCCGCGGCCTCCACACGTTCCGTCAGGAGGCTTCCTAATAGAACGGCGACGAACGCGATGACGATCGTCCACAGGAGCCACTGCTTCACGGCGGTGCTCCACCAGGGCAGCCCCGCGCCGTCGGTGATGTAGTTCGCTGCCGGGACGACGCCGAGAAGCGCGATGACGCTCGCTGCGATGCGAAGCGCCACGGCGCTGCCGCGATCGACCACCGGCGACGAACGAGCCGCGCGGCGTGCGCGACTCACTTCGCGAACCGGCCCCGCATCAGTGCTCGCAGGTCGATCTGCGGCGACGTGACCGGCTCCGCGGCCGGAGTATCGCCTTCCTCTTCCACGACCACGCGCTGCATCGTGCCGCGTACACCGCGGTCGAGAAAGCGCGACAGCTGGTCGAACGAGTACTCGGATCCGCGCCGCGAACCGTACACCTGCATCGGGTAGATCACCGCCAACTCGTCCTTCGCGCGCGTGAGCGCGACGTACATGAGACGTCGCTCCTCCTCCAGCTCGTCCGGATCCTCGACCGCCTTGGACGACGGAAACCAGCCGTCCACCGCCCAGATGATGAACACCGCCTTCCACTCCTTGCCCTTTGCGCTGTGCACCGTGCTGAGGATGAGCGCATCCGACTCGCTCTCCGACCCACCGGCCAGTTCCTGCGTGCTCGACGGCGGATCGAGGGCGAGTGCGGCGAGGAAGCTCGTCCGCGACGGATAGCCGGCGGAGATCGTACGTAGTTGGTCGAGGTCGGCGAGCCGCACGTCCGCGTTGTCGTACTTCTCCTTGAGGATGGCGTCGTAGATCGCCCGCACCGCGGCGATGTCGCTTGCGACCTTCGCGCCTGCCGTCTCCCCATCGCGGTTCGTCAGGCCGCGCAGTTGGCGCAGCATCACCGCGAGCGACCGGTGTGCGTCGCGCGCCCGTGGGGGCGCGATGAGATGCGTGAATGCGTCCGGATCCCAGGCGCGTTCCTGCATCGTCGCCATCATCGCCCGCGCCGTGCTGTCGCCGATGCCGGGCATGAGCATGAGGATGCGGTACCAGCTCACCTCGTCGCGCGGGTTTTCCGACACCCGCAGGAACGCGAGGACGTCCTTCACGTGCGCCGCTTCGAGAAACTTGAGGCCGCCCCACTTCTCGAATGGGATCTTCCGGTTGGCAAGCTCGATCTCGAGGTCCGCCGACATGTACCCGGCGCGGAAGAGCACGGCCATGTCGGCGAGGGGTACCCCCGACTCGTGCAGTTGAAGGACGCGATCCGCGACGAAGCGCGTCTGCTGCGCTTCGTCCTTCGCCGTGACGAGCCATGGCTTCTCGCCACCGACTCGGCTGGTGTGCAGCTCTTTCGTGAATCGCTCCTCGGCGCGCGAAATGACCATGTTCGACAGGTCGAGGATCGGCTGCGTGGAGCGATAGTTCTCCGCGAGCGTGATCATCGTGGCGCCGGGAAACTGGCGCGGGAAGTCGAGGATGTTGCGGAAGTGCGCGCCGCGGAAGGAATAGATGCTCTGCGCGTCGTCGCCGACGACCGTGAGCTTGCGGCTCGCCGTGCACATGCCGCGGAGGATGCGCGCCTGGAGGAGGTTCGTGTCCTGGTACTCATCGACGAGCACGTGGTCGTACATGCCGCAGATGCGCGCGGCGAGTGCGGGTGACGACTCGAGCATCAGGGCCCAGAAGACGAGCAGGTCGTCGTAGTCGACGAGATTGCGCTCCTGCTTCCGCAATGTGTAGTCGGCGAAGAGCGACGTGATCTGCTCTTCATACTCGAGGAACTGCGGCGTGTCGCGGTGCAGCAGCTCGGCGAGCGGCAGCTCGGTGTTGATGTGGCGCGAGTAGAGCCAGTGCAGCGTCTCCTTCTTTGGGAACCGTTTGGACGTCTTCGCGAAGCCCAGGGCACCGCGGGCGAGCTGCATCAGGTCTTCGGCGTCGCTCTGGTCCATGATCGTGAAGTCCGCCGGAAGCCCTGCCGAGGGGCCGAACTGGCGGAGGAGACGGTGGCCGACGGAGTGGAAGGTGCCCCCGTGGACGCGGTTGCCGGCGGACCCCACGAGCTTCTCGGCGCGCGACAGCATTTCTGCAGCGGCGCGGCGCGTGAAGGTGAGGAGGAGGATGCGCTCCGGCGGGATGCCTCGGTCCACGAGTGCGGCGACGCGATGGATGAGCGTACGCGTCTTGCCGGTGCCAGCGCCGGCGATGACGAGGAGGGGGGTATCGCCGAATGTGACCGCCCGCGCCTGATCCGGGTTGAGGGAGGCGGTGAGCTTTTGCTCGTCGCTGGGCGGGAGGTTTCGCTCCCGCGGGCGGTAGAGGCGCGGCTGGTCGGCCATGCCGGCTAATATATAGTGGTGAGCCCGAAAGTCGCCCGAACCGCGCGGTTGCGGACATTGGTTTTGTGACGACGTTGCTGGTGGGGCGTCTACCCTCGGTTCCGGGACGGGACATTTCTTCCCGTATGGGTGGACGGAAGGCGGTCGAAAGGACCGAATCGTTCGAGGGGGGCGGTGAGCGGGGGTCAGGTGACCTTTGTCACTGCGGAGAAAGGACCGACTGGTTAGATCGATGCATTCCAGTGCGACCTGAGAGATTGTAGGGGGGAAAGGCGTGGCGGTGTCTTGACCGCTGCACCCGGCGCCCTTACGTTGCTCAGATTGCGCGTCTTGGGCACGGAGTGTCTGCGGGAGTGGGACCGGGTGTTTTCCCACGCAGGGCCGCCGAACGAGATACTCCATTGCTGGTCGGAAGTTCGCTGGACCAGGCGGATGCAGTTGTACGTAGAGCAGCACCAGGCAGGTTTGCAGGTATCCACGCACCATTCCTTAGGGGGAATAATGCACAAAGTTTCTCGTACGCTACTGCTCGCCGGTGTACTGGCGTTCGGTGGGCTGACGGCAGCATGTGACGACAATACCGTCACGCCGGTCAGCGGTTCCACTGGAGTCCAGAGCATCACGCTGACGCCGCCGTCCGCGACCATCACCGCTGGCTCCACCATTCAGCTGGCCGTTTCGGTCGTTGCTGATGCGAGCACGGCGAAGACGGTCACCTACACCACGAGCAGCTCTGCTGTCGCCACCGTCGATGCGACGGGTAAGGTGACGGGTGTCGCCGCCGGTACGGCCACGATCATCGCGACGTCCACGGCTGACGCCTCCAAGGCGGCCGCTTCGGTCATCACGGTGACGGGCTCCACGCCGACGCTCGGCAACACGGTTGCCATCTCGACGGTCAACCAGGGTAACGCTCCGGCCAACCTCGGCAACGTCGCTGGCCAGCTCGATGTCACGCTGTTCGTCACGGGTCCGGCTGCACAGCTCGACCTGATCATGAACTGCGGCAGCGGTGATGTCGTCGTCGCCTCGCAGGTGACCAACGGCACGCAGCAGAACCAGAGCAACATCACGCTGAGCTTCAACACGGCCAACACCGGTGTCATCACCGGCGGCGTCGCTGTCCCGAACGCCACCAGCACCACGCCGATCTTCCTGAACGGCAACTGCGTGCTCAAGGCCAAGTACGGCACGGCCACGGCGCAGAACATCACGCCGATCACGCTGAACAACGCGAGCTTCTACCGCACCGCCATCGCGACGACCGGTCCTTCGGCCATCAGCGCGGTGAATGGCTTCAACTACCTGTCCGGCGACCTGACCGCGACGATCACCCCGGTGAACTACGTCTCGGCCACGCCGCTGGCGTTCATCTCCGGTACCTTCGCTGGCCGCGCCTTCACCAACGTCGCTCCCGCCGCTGGCACGCAGACCTTCACGGTCACGTTCCCGGGTGGTATCGTCGCTGCTGGCACCGCGGTTCCCGCGCTCAGCATCTCGAACTACACGTCGCCGACCGCTGGTGATAACCTCCAGGTCACGGCGTCCGTGACGTCGAGCGGACAGAATGGCTTCACCGGTCCGTTCATCACGGCTGGCCCGCTCCGCATCGACAACAGCCCGCCGAACGCTGCCACCGGCACGGTCGCGAACCCGAGCGGCGCACAGATCACCAACATGACCAACTGGGTCAACGGCACCTACGCGTTCTCGTCTGGCATCCTGGCCACGACGGATTCGCTGCAGACGTCGAACTCGGGCACGAACACGGTCGTCACGACCGTTGGTTACGCGGCTTCGACCGCCACCTCGCTCGCCGGCAACGCGAACTACGCAGTCCCGGCTGGTCAGGGCATCGGCGCCACGCAGTGCTCGCAGACTGGTTGGACCATCATCACCACCGGCAGCCAGATTCCGCAGTCACCGGCTGGCGCACCCACGCAGTATCGTGCGCGCTCCTTCTCGGTTGACAAGCTCGGCAACCTCCGTTGCCAGGACCTCGTCGGCGCCCCGGGCGCTGCGAACGCGAACGGCTTCTTCGCCGTCGATCTCCAGGCTCCGAGCATCACGAAGACCGCCGGTCCGGCCACGAACACGGTCGTCACGACGGGTATGACGACCTCGTTCGCCTTCCAGGATTCCGTCTCGGGCTTCGTCCTGAATCGCCAGGTGAACTACTCGCTGTACCGCAACTTCTCCGCGGTCACGGCGAACTGCGTACCGATCGTTGACGGTGTCAACGCGACTGTGACGGGAACCACCGCCAACGGTTGCTCGAACCCGGCCAACAATGCTCCGAACATCGTCGTCGACGGCAACACCGGCACGCAGGCGTACTACAACCTGTCGGCCAAGTCGATCGATCAGGCTGGCAACGTCTCGCCGACGCTGACCTACGTGTACCTGCTCGACAACACCGCTCCGGTCGTCCAGGGTATCTCCATCCCGCAGAACCTGACGGGTGGCGTTTCCCAGACGTTCACGAGCACGGCGACGGACAACGTCGACCTCAAGGCGTCGAACTTCAACCTTCAGTACTCGGCCGCCACGGGTCTCAACCTGTTCTACGCTGGCGACAACTACGGCCCGAACTACGACGCGACGCTCGTCACGAGCGCTCCGGTCAACGCAACGGTGCCGTTCTTCATCAAGCAGATCCAGGCCACGGCTGCCGGCGCACCGGTTGCCTTCACGGCTGCCGATTCCGGCGAAGCTCAGGCGATCAACGTCCGCGCGATCGATGCGGCGAACCTGATCTCCATTGCCTCCGTCGCTGCTATCCCGAACATCAACATCTCGTCGTCGGTTGGCTTCACGGCCGGCACCGAGTTCAACACGTTCAATGAGACCAACGCTGCACAGGCGGTCTCGAACGGCGCAACGCCTGCCACGACCCCGACGAGCGTTGCTCTGACGGCTCAGGCAGTCCTGACCTCGGCTGGCGCGCAGTCCGCGGCGCTTCCGTTCTCGCAGGTTTGCTTCTACTACCAGCAGTCCGCCGCTGGTGCCGCAGCTGATCCGACCATCCCGGCTAACTCGTACGTCCAGGTTGGTTGCGTCTCTGCTCCGTCGATCACGGACGTCGCCGGTGTCTCGCGCACCTGGACGTACACGCTGTCGCCGGCCTTCGATCCGCCGGTTGCTCTCGGAACGGCCGGTGCGGTCAATGTGATCGCCATCGGTGTCAAGGCGTCTGGTGTCGGTATCGCCTCTGCTCCGAACGGCAGCATCACGGTCGCACCGTAAGGTTGCGCTCCGCTGATGTAAGCACGGCTTGAACAACAAGGGCCCCGGCATCGCCGGGGCCCTTGTTGCATCTACATCCAAAAGAATTCCGCCCGTGGCGAACACAAAAAGACCGCCGGATTCAGGACATCGAATCCGGCGGTCTTCGGTTCAAACGATCGAAGCTGATCAGTCGCGCTTCTTGAGCGGAATCTTGTTCGCCGTGGAAAGGCTGTCGAGATACGGCCAATTCTTGCCCATCACCACGCGGTCCACCATCACGATGGGTGTGAGCTCCTTCCACGGCAGTGTGTCCTTCACCGGCCCGAAGAGGTGCTTGCTCGTACCCGAGAAGAAAAATATCTCGTAATTCTTGCCGTCGATGAGATATCGCTCCGAGCGGTATACGTTCGGCAGCGAATCGACGCCACGCGACCCCTTGCCGATCACCGTCAACAGCGAATCGCGCGTTATGCCCGCGTTCACTTCCTCCACGCGCTTGTCCTTGCAGCCGCCCAACAGTGCAGCGCCGGACATCGCCAGGAGACCCAGCGCCCGTCGTCCAACAAATCTGTGCATTACGTGCCTCGATATTATCTGTGTGAAGTCGCCGAGCCGTCAGGCGAACCTGCGAAATCTAGGCAGTTGGGGTAGTCGCTGCTACCCGCCCCAGATCGCTCGGGTCCAGCACAGCGGCCTCGAGATTGAATACTTCGGCGAACGCACCCGTGACCTCGGCCCGCATGCGCAGCGCGAGAGTGTCGGCGTCCTCAGCCTCACACTGGAGCTCCCGAGCCACCGACGTCATCTCCACCGCAGCGATGCCACAGGGCACCATCAGGTCGAAATACGAGAGGTCGGTGGTGACGTTGAGGGCGAAGCCATGCCAAGTCACCCAATCGCGCGCGTGCACGCCAATGGACGCGAGCTTCCGCCCACCTGTCCACACGCCCGTGAAGCCCGCGCTCCGCTCGCCGACGAGCCCAAGCGGCGCGATGGCGGTGATGAGCGCCTCCTCAACGCGCCGCAGAAACCAGTGCAGGTCCTGCTTGTGGCGCTTGAGATCGATGATCGTATACCCGACCAGCTGTCCAGGCCCATGAAACGTCACGTCGCCGCCTCGTTCGACCTCATGCAGGTCGACTCCACGTGCCGCGAGCATGGCGGGGGAGGCCAGCAGGTGCTTCTCCTTGGACGATCGCCCCAGCGTCACCACGGGC
>JBBQDT010000087.1:0-17258 GCA_038319955.1 Gemmatimonadales bacterium
ATACAACGACATCTGGGCAGGCCTTGCACCGCTATCCGGGGCGGGAGGTATCGCCGATGCCACGGCGGCCGAGCGTTACAAGGGAATTCCCATGCTGATCATGCATGGCGACAAGGACTCGATCGTGCCAGTCGGCACATCGCGGCGGGCGGTCCTCGCGCTGGAATCCGTCGGCGCCCCCCATGTCTATCTCGAATTCCCCGGGATGGACCACGAATTCTGGATCCGTCGCGGCGCCGATCACATGGAGAAAGTCTTCCTCTTTTTCAGCATGCTTTCGAAACGCACCAACGTCGGATTCATTACGCCTGAGATGGCGCCGCCGCCGGTGCGCCGAGCGCCTGTAGCGCCGCGGCCAGCCACTTCGTCGTCCACTCCAACACGGTGCTGCTACCGGCACTCGACGAACGGGATTACATCATCACCCAGCTGACAGACTCCACGCTCGCCCGGCTTCCCGACGGTAGCTTCGGCATGCTGTCGGAGAGCGACGAGTACAGGCGAATCACGTTTACGTTCGACGAGCGCTGGCTTGGAGGCAGCTGGTCCTGATGAAGCGAATCCTTATCCACGTGCTGGCGCTTCACGTGCTGGCGCTCTCCACCTTCCCCGCTGGGCTAGCCCACGCGCAGGGCACGGCCGAGCCCCCCTTGATCCCGCTGCCGCAGCACGTCGAGCGTGAGGCCGGTGAATTCCACCTCACGAGCGCTACGCGGCTGCTGGTAGGTGACAAGTCACTGCGACCAGTCGCCAGAGTGATCGCCGCTCAACTACGCGACGCCGTCGGCTTCACTCCCGCCGTCACCAGCGGCCCTCACCGCAAGGGCACGCCGCTCATCCACCTGGAGCTCGATCGCTCGCTCGGCCGCGAGGCATATCATCTCGCCGTGAATGCGGCGGGTGTGCGCATCGTGGGCGGCGACTCGGCAGGTGTGTTCTACGGCGCGCAGACACTGCTGCAACTGCTCCCGGCGCGTGCGACGTCCAAGGCCCACGTGACGCTGCCGGCACTGCGCGTGGAGGACGCGCCGAAATTCGGTTGGCGCGGCATGCACCTCGACGTCTCGCGGCACTTCTTCACCGTGCCCGAAGTGGAGCGCTTCATCGATCACATGGCGCTTTACAAGTTCAACCGTCTGCACCTGCACCTCACCGACGACGAGGGCTGGCGCCTGGAGATCAAGCGCTATCCGAAGCTGACGAAGGAAGGCGCGTGGCGAACGCCGAGTCGACATGACGTCGAGGTGCTGCGCCGCAGCGCGGAAAACCCTGATTTCCAACGGCTGCCAGCGGAGCGCTTTCGCGGCACCGGCGCGGAGCGACGTTACGGCGGCTTTTACACGCAGGCCGACATGCGCGTGCTCATCGCGTACGCAACCGCGCGGCAGATCACCATCGTGCCGGAGATCGACATGCCTGGCCACGTCATGGCCGCTGTCGCGAGCTACCCGCAGCTCAGCTGCACCGGGCAGGCGGCGTGGGGTGAGACGTTCTCCGTACCACTCTGCCCGGGCAAGGCTGAGGTTTACACGTTTGTCGAGAACGTGCTGGACGAAGTAGCGGCGCTCTTTCCCGGCCCGTACATCCACATCGGCGGCGACGAGGTGGAGAAGACGACGTGGAAGGAGCACCTCGGCAGTCAGGCGCTGATGCAACGTGAGGGGCTGAAGGACGAACACGAGCTGCAGGGCTACTTCATCCGCCGAGTCGAGGCGATGCTGCGCGCGCGGGGGAAGAAGCTCATCGGCTGGGACGAGATTCTGGACGGTGGGGTGAGCCCGACCGCCACCATCATGTACTGGCGCGGGTGGGCGCCAGATGCACCGGCCATCGCCGCGCGCCTCGGCAACGACGTCATCATGTCGCCGACCAGCTGCTGCTACTTCGACGCCGAGGAGACGGACGAGTCGCTGCGCTCCGTCTACCAATTCACTCCCGTGCCGATCGGTCTGACGACGGAGCAGGCCACGCACATCCTGGGCGTGCAGGCCAACCTCTGGAGTGAGTACATCCCCACGATCGCGCAGCTCGAGTATCAGGCTTTCCCGCGCATGCTGGCGCTGGCGGAAGTGGCGTGGACCGGCACGGGGCACCCCGACTGGCCGGATTTCCAGCGCCGACTGGCGGCGCACTACCCGCGGCTCGACGCGCTGGGTGTGCACTACCGCGTGCCCCCGATCTCCGGGCTGTATGCGCGCAATGTCTTCACGCGCGACACCACGATCGTGCTCACGCCGCCGGTGCCGGGCGTGGCGTTGTACTACACCACCGACGGCTCGCTGCCCACGCGCGCGTCGACACCGCACACGGTGCCAGTGCAAGTGCGCGGCGACGTCGAGCTGCGCGTGCGTCCGTTCTACGCGACCGGGCTCGCCGGTCCCGCGCAGACGATTCACTTGGAGCGGCAGTCGCTGCGGCCGGCCGACCGCGTGACCGGGCTGCTGCCAGGGCTGCGCGCGGAGTATTACCCGGTCGGTGTGAACACGGTGCAGAAGCTGACTGGCACACCCGCCAGCGTGGTCGTCGCTCCGGACTTCGTGGTACCGCCCGGACCGCGGGCGTCGGCGTTCGGGATGATCTTCAGCGGCTACGTGCGCGCTCCTACGGATGGCGTCTACACCTTCACCGTCGCCTCGGACGACGGCAGCGTGCTTTACGTCGGCGAGCGATTGGTCGTCGACAACGACGGGCCGCACAGCCGACGTGGACTCTCAGGTCAGGTGGCGCTGAGCGCGGGGCTTCACCCGGTGCGGCTGCTCTTCTTCGAGGGCGGTGGTGGCTACTCGCTGCAGGTCGAGTGGGGAGGCCCTTCGGTGCTGCGGTCCGTCGTCTCGGCAGAGGCACTCTCGCACGAAGCGGCGCGCTGAGGCGTCCATTGTCATGCCAGCGGATACCTGTCGATGCGCAATCGCTAAAACGCCAGTCTTGTACAGCGCTCGTCATGCCGCGCTTGAACTCACCCCGCGTCCGCCACGAAAAGGCCTCACAGCGGCCAGACGGTGAACCGTGGCAGGCGTGTGCGCGCAAAGCGGCCGCGCATCGCGCGCACGACCGAGTCGAGCGTCACCAGCTCGGCGCGCGACAGCTCCAGCCGGTCCTCGTTCGGCTGGTCCCGCGTCTCCACCGGGTAGTCGGTGAACGGCGTGCGCGCTTGCTCGATGTGCGTGCCCAGGATGGCCGACACAGGCCGTGACGCCGTAAATGCCACGAGGCGCGCCGTGCTGGCCGCGAACGCGGCAGTGTCGCGCACGTACAGCCGGCCTGGGTAGAAGGTGTCGCCCGTCAGCAGCACGGCCGTCGCGCGGTCGTAGAAAGCGAGACCGGCGGCCTCATGTCCCGGAATCGCAACGACGTCGAGGACGCGGCCACCGAGGTCGAACGGAACGATGTCCGTTGGCCAGGCGCGGAAGCCGAAGAACGCGCGGACAGACGGCGTGTCCCGCTCCACCAGCGTCACGCCGACTCGGCCGCGGAACTGGCCGTCGCCGGCTACGTGGTCGCCGTGCCCGTGGCTGTGCGCCACGACGAGTTCGCGCGGGGTGCCGTCATGCGCGGCACGCCAGGCGTCGAGGATGCTGTCGACCGGCGCCGCGACGGCAATGCCGCCTGCGCCCGTGTCGAGGAGCAGCGCGCGCGACCGCCCGACGAGAAGGTAGAGGAACGGCTTCTCGTAGTTCGTGCATGCCGGTTGCCGCAAGATGAAGAAGCCGGGGTGGTACTCGTGGACGCGAAAGGCTGGTCGGCCGTCGCAGATCGGGCCACCGGCATACCACGTGGTCGGCATGCGGCCGGCGCGCGGTCCGGCCGCCGCGCCGCAGGCGGTGAGCGCGACGCCAAGTGCGAGTGATGCGAGGAAGCGGGGCAACGGGTACGCGGTGAAGGATCGCTGCATGACGAGATGGTGATGACGGCCTGGAATCTACCTCCTTTAAAGAGGTGGGCTCGCGATTCCCTCGTCGTAGAGCCCGAGCAGGTGCGGGGTCGGATGCTCCTTGCTTGGCGCAATCAATGCATCGGACGAGTCCGCACGGTGCGGCAAAGTGCGCATCACACCTTGAACATTCCACTCATGGATCGCGATGCGCATGCGCCACCTCGCACAGCTGGCAGCGGCCGTGGCACTGCTGCTCGCAACCCTCGGCGAAATTGTCGCCGCACAGGCACTGCCCCCGCAACGCTTCCAGCGAGCGGCGACCACGCCATCGAAGAACGCAAAGGAGACGGCGGATACTCTCGGCACGCGCGGTGGCCGCAGCACCCGCTTGCCGCTCGTCGAAGCCGTCGGGTTCCTCGCGGCGCTCAACATCTATGACCGATTCGCATTCCCGAACGAGCTCTATGAGGGCAAGAACGCCTTCAGCTCGACATTCTCCAGCACATGGAAGCACCTGCGCGAGCAGCGGTGGGTGCACGATCCCGACCCGTTCAACGTCAACCAGTTCGCCCATCCCTATCTGGGTGCCACCCTCTTCGGCATCTCGCGCTCGACAGGCCATGGCTTCTGGACGTCGCTCCTGTATGCCGACGTCGGCAGCTTCACGTGGGAGATGGCTGGCGAGCTGACACCACCGTCCGTCAACGATCTAATCACGACGGGTCAGGCCGGCACGCTCCTCGGCGAGTCGTTGTACCGCATCGCCGACCTGGTGCTCAAGGACGACGGCGCGCGCTGGTGGCACCCGTACCTCGCGGGCCTCATCTCTCCGCCCACGGCCGTCAACCGTCGCGTGCTGGGCAAGGACTTCAAGGCCGAGTTGCCCGACAGTGCGCCGTCCACGGCGTGGGAGGTTCGATTGGGGGCGCGCGGCGACGCCGTTGCGCGCGACTATTCGTCGCCCGTTGCGCTGCTCCGTCGAGACGCGACGGCGGAGTTCTCCGCCTCGTACGGGCTGCCGGGTCGCGCCGGCTACGACTACTCACGTCCCCTCGATTATTTCACCGTCGAGGCTTCGTTCCTGTTGAACAGCATCAATCCAATCGAGAACGTGATGCTCCGCGGCCTGCTGGTGGGGCGTCCCACGCGCCCGACTGCAAACTCGCGTGGCATCTGGGGGCTGTATGGCAGCTACGACTACATCTCACCGTATCTCTTCCGCATCTCCAGCACGGCACTGTCGCTCGGCACCACGCGGCAGTACCGGCTCTCGCCCGACCTCGCACTCCAGGGCTCGCTGCTCGGCGGGGTGGGCTACGGCGCCGCGGGCTCGGAGGCCGGCATCGTCACGACGTCCGCGGCGGAGGCCGAACGTGACTATCACCTCGGCATCACACCGCAGACGCTCGGCGCGCTGCGCGTGATCTTCGGCGACCGCGCGATGGTCGACATGACGGCGCGGGGCTATTACGTCAGCGGCGTGGGTTCCGACGACTCGCACGGCTCCGAGACGATCTTTCGTGGCAACTTCGGCGCGAGCGTGCGCGTGGTGGGCGGCCACACGCTGGGCGTCCGTTACGTGGCATCGACGCGCGATGCGAGCTACGGCAAGCTGCCCGATAACCACTTCTCCGAGGGGGCCGTCGCCGTGGTGTATTCCTTTCTCGGCGCCAACCATTTCCGCGCCGTGCAGTGGTGACTCTCACCGTGACGTTAAGACGACGAGTCGGGCATTGTCGTGCTCCTATGCGAGTGGACGCGACGGGCGACGGGCCATCCCATGGCAGCGTTCAACGGGACGTGAAACGATGGCCCCTAGCGAAAAACACCATGTACCCCGAGGTGTAACCGTTTTTCAGCTCCCGTTGTCCCACGTGAGTGCCATTGAGGCCCATTCACGTATTCCTCTCGACCGGACCCCACAGCAGTGACTCATTCTCTACCCTCCACAGTTTGTGGGCGTCAGACGTTGATCCTAGCGCTCGCCGTCAGCCTTGGCTGTGCCGGTTCGAGGAGCGCTGTGATCCTCGATCCCGCGTGCACGCGCGACGGTGCGCATGCTGTTGTCGCACCGGAGTGGGTACGGTGAATACGACCAGACGTTCATGGAGGACCTGATCCGCGATCCCACACGAATCCGGACGCTCGATGACTGGACCGGGCCAGTGCGCCGCAACGCACCGGCGGCGCCCGGGGAGTTTCGCTACAGCGACATCAACTTCGTCATCCAGGCGCACGTCATCGATGCCGCTGCGGGCACGCCGGCAACTGCGTTCATCGAGTCGCAGTTCCTCGTGCCTTACCATCTCGATCACACGGCCGCCGCGGACCAGCGTGAGATCGCCGGACTGGTACAGGGCTATGCAGGTGCGACAAGCCTGTTTGGCCGAGACGCGATGATCGACGCGGGACGCCTCGTCTACCATCCGCAATTTGAGTCCGGTGGTGGAGGCTACGTCTCGACCGCGTCGGATCTTGCCCGCTGGATCGCGTTGTTCGGCACCTCCACGCTCTTCTCCAGAGCGCGCTGGACTGAAGCCTCTCTGGCGACACACTCTGGTGAGCAGGGTGCCGGTGCCTATGGACTGGGCATCCACATCGACCAGACGCCACTGGGCACAGCCTATGGCCATAGCGGGTACATCCCCGGCTACGTAAGCTGGGTGCGCTGGTACGAGTCGGCCCAGGTGGCGGTGGCGATCCAGACCAACACGAGCGACAGGGCGCGCCTTGTCTGGGACGGGTATGATCTCAGCGACCGCATTGCGGCGCGGGTTGCGAGTGCGTGTCATTGACTCCTGACCACGAGCTGGTACTCGACGTTGCTCGCGGCGTCGTGACGCCGGTCGACGTGGTCGCGCTTTCGAGCGCTCTCGAACCACTCGGCGTCGAACACGCGCTCTGGCCGGCGTGAGCGGGCATGACGGACGGGTGGTGTGCCGCAAGCCGCACCGCCACATGCTGTCCGCACCTTGCGGAGCCTACTGCTCTTGGCCGCCCTTGGCAGTCTTGCGTGCGCACGCACACCTGGAATCGCCAGGACCTCACGGGCGAGCGCATCTCGACGTCGGATATCGATCTTCGCCTTGCGTCAACTGATGAATCCTTTCGGCTGCATAGGCGATGACTCATGGGCGGCCGCGGCGAAACGCCTCAGCTCACCTGCGGGTGAGCCAGATAAAGCGAGCGAAGCAAGCAGTCGCTGATTCGCCCGCGTGGTGCGCGTTCGTTTAGACGACCTGCGCGACACTATCGCCCCGAGGCCCGATCCACAACGTGGCGTGAGGGGCGTCTTGTCGATGACGTCAGTTGCCTCACCGAGGTTGTAGGAACTCGCGCACCAGTTCGGAGAACTGCACGGGCTGTTCCATGTTGACCATGTGACCGGCACCGTGCAGGTATAGCCCGTTCGTCAGCCAGGCGATTCACGGCCTTTCCTACCTCAACGTCTGGTGGATGCGACTCGGCATCGTGCACCAACGGAGTCGGCCCGGGTGTCCGCAGCACAACGGCGGTCATGAACGCATGCATCGCACGTTCAAGCGCGAGGCGATCACGCCGCTACGGCACACCTGTCGGCAGCAACAGCGGAACTGTGATGGCTTTCAGCAGGAGTACAACACCGAGCGTCCCCACGAGGCCCTGGGCCAAGAGACCCCGGCCTCGCGCTACCGCGTCGCCCACGGCCATATGTCGATCGCCTGCCGCCCCTCGAGTATCCCGGACACTTCCTCGTGAAGAAAATCACCACCGCCGGGACGTTGCGCTTTCAGCATCGACTCCCGTATCTCGCGAACGCGATGGTCCACCAGCACATCGGGCTGAAAGAGACCGACGATGGGATCTGGGCCATCCACTTCAACGCGGTGCTGCGAGCGACGTTCGACGAACGCGACTACATCATCACCGGCTGACAGAAAGTGTTACTCATGTTCCCGGCTATTCATGCGTGAGAGGCCTCACTTGGTGGAGCGCTGAATAGCGGCAAGAACCCGCGTCATCCGCGTCCGCACACCGCTCGGCGGCAGCAGCGACAGTCAGCGCCCGATGGCGCTCAGGAAGCGCAGCACACCCGCCGCCGTCAGAAGCGCGAAGCACGCGAGGGCCGTTCGGCGCCGGGCCAGCGCGGCGAGCGCCTGCAGCAGGAGAACGCCGCGCTACCAGCTGCGGCGCGCCTCAATCGGCGCCAGCCAGGTTGATCAGGTCACCGACCGTCCGGTGCGCCTCGACCGGGTGCCGCAGGCGCACCCGTCCGTGCACGCGGTAGGTGTTGCGGCGTCCGGTGCGCTTCACCGCGATCACCCCCGCCGCCTCCAGTTCGGCGAGGATGGAGCCCACGGCGCGCTCGGTGATGCCCACCCGCTCGGCGAGGTCGCGGCGCCGGAGCGTCGGGTCGCCCGCAAGGCACAGGAGGACGTGGGCATGGTTGGTGAGGAAAGTCCAGTGGGCGGTCATAGGAACTGGGATTGACGAATGGTAATACAGGAAACATACTTCCTGTATTCTGAATCTCCCTTCACGCTTCCGGTGTCAAGATTGTCTGGCCCCCGCCCGGCCGCAACGGCGCGGTCCGGTCCGCCTCTCCCCCGTCCGCGCTCGCATCGCGCTGCTCTCAAGGGTAGCCGCTCCACGCCCAACCGGTACTCCCGTGTTCGACCTCCTGCGGCAGAATCTCCTGTCGCCCATCGCCCTCTCGTTCGCGCTCGGCGTCATTGCCAAGCTCGGACGCAGCGAACTGACGTTCCCGAAGGAGATTTACATCGGGCTGTCGCTGTACCTTCTCTTTGCGCTCGGCCTGCACGGCGGCGTCGAGCTGTCGCACACGCGCGTCGAGGACATTCTTGGCCCGGCCTTCGTCACGATCATCATCGGCGTGCTCACGCCGGTGGTGGCCTACGCCGCGCTGCGGAAGCTCGGGCACTTCTCCGTGTCGGATGCGGCGGGCATTGCCGCGCACTACGGCTCTGTATCGGCCGTCACGTTCATCGCCGCGAACCAGTTCGTGACCGGCATGGGGCACGTGCCCGAAGGGTTCATGCCGACGCTGCTGACGCTGCTCGAGAGCCCCGGGATCAACGTCGCGCTCGCACTCGGCGCCGTAGGGCTCGCGCGGGAGAAGACAGTCGCCACGGACCTTCGGCGCACCGCGGCCCTTCCAGTGCTCGGCCCTGATGGACGCGTCCTTGCCGGCGAGCTCCCGTCGCATGGCACCATCAACTGGCGGGAGACGCTGCGCGAAATCGTCACCGGGCGCACGATGGTGTTGCTGACGGGCGGCCTTGTCGTGGGCTTGCTCTTCGGCGACGCAGGGTGGAAGCAGGTCGGCCCGTTCTACGACACGGCGGGCCCGATCTTCCGGGGGGCGCTCTGCCTGTTCATCCTCGAGATGGGCCTCGTCGCCGGCGAACGTTTTGGCGACCTGAGAGCGGTTGGGCCGAAGCTCCTTGCTTTTGGCATCGGCTTCCCGCTGGTCTTTGGCGCACTCGGCGCCGTGCTCGGACACGCAGCGGGCCTGAGTGTGGCGGGGAGCACCATCCTCGCGACGATGGCATCGAGCGCGAGCTATATCGCGGCTCCGCCAGCCGTGCGCATGAACCTTCCCGAGGCCAATCCGAGCTACTCGCTGACGCTGGCGCTGGTGATCACCTTTCCCTTCAACATCCTGGCTGGTATTCCTATCTATTTCCGCCTGGCGCAGTTGGTCGCGGGCTGACGCGGCGAGCTGGCGGAGCGTGACGCGAGGGGATCCAGGACCCGGTCACCGCTGTCACGCCGGATGCTCGCCGCCATGCCGGCCCCGATGCCGCTACTCGCCGCGACGGCAAGCCCCTCACGTGGATGACCCGCGCAACGCCTCGATTTCCCGTCGCAAGCCGCGTACTTCGTCGAGGATCTGCCGCGTGTGCGCCTCTCCTTCTTCCTTGATGTCCTCCGTCACCTGTGACTGCATCGCGTTGACGACCACCGCGATGAACAGGTTCAACATCATAAACGTCGCGATCAGCAGGTAGGCGACGAAGAACATCCAGGCATACGGCGACTGTGCCATGACTCCCCGCGCGATGTGTGACCAGTCTTCCGACATCAGCTGAAAGAGGGTGAAGAGCGACGCCCCGAGACTTCCGAAGTACTCCGGCGAGACGACACCGAACAGTTTGGTGGCCATGACCGATGATACATACAGCACGAGAGCCATCAGGCCGACGATGGACGCCATACCGGGCATTGCCAAGAGCAGGGCGCTGACTACCTTGCGCATCGACGGCGCCAACGAGACGAGCCGCAACGCCCGTAGCACGCGCAACGCGCGCAGGACGCTGAACATCCCGCTCGCGGGCAGGAGCGCGAGGCCGACGATCACGAGATCGAACACGCGCCACGGGTCGCGGAAGAAGCGACTGCGATAGGCGACGAAGCGCATCAGCAGTTCGACCACGAAGACGCCAAGTACCAAGTGGTCCACGACGTGCAGCAGGGTGCCGACGCGCGAGACGACCGCAGGTGAGGTTTCCAGCCCGAGCGTGATGGCGTTGGCGACAATGAGCGTGACGATGGCTCGTTCGAAGCGCACATCCTCCATGACGACCCGGACGCGCTCGCGCAGGCCGAGCGCGATCCCGGCCGCCTGAGCATTCACTTGTCTGTGTCCGTCGTGGCCGCGGTGGGTCCTCCCGTCCTGGGGCCGCTGGCCCGCAGCGATAGCAGGATCGCACCGCCGATCAGCGCTGCGACCACCGCCAGCGACACAACGATCGGGATCTTGTACACGTCCATGAGCAGCATCTTGGTGCCTACGAATACCAGCACCGCGGCAAGCCCATAGTTGAGATACACGAAGCGATGGATGATCCCTGCCAGCAGGAAGTACATCGAGCGTAACCCGAGGATGGCGAACACATTGGCCGTGTACACCAGGAAGGGTTCATTCGTCACGGCAAAGATGGCCGGGATCGAGTCGATGGCGAACACCAGGTCGGTCACCTCCACCAGCAGGAGGACCAGGAAGAGCGGCGTCGCCACCCACTTGCCGGCCTGCTTCACCCAGAACCGCGACCCATGGTACTCGTCGGTGAGCGGCAGTATGCGCCGCGCGAACTTGAGCACGGGGTTCGAAGTTGGATCGTATGTCACGACTCGTCGCGCCATCTTGATCCCGGTGAGCACCAGGATCGCTCCGAAGAGGTACATCACCCAGTGGAACTGCTCGAGCATGTACGCGCCCACGGCAATGAAGAACCCGCGCATGACGAGCGCGCCAAGGATACCCCAGAACAGCACGCGGTGCTGATACTTCGCCGGAACAGCGAAGTACGAAAAGAGCATCACGAATACGAAGATGTTGTCCACCGAGAGCGACTTCTCGATCAGGTAGCCGGCGAGGAACTGGAGGGCGGGCTCCACTCCCCACACGACGTAGAGCCCGACGTTGAACGCGAGCGCCAACGCGACCCAGACGGCACTCCAGACGCCGGCTTCGCGCACGGTCACCTCGTGTGCGTTCCGGTGGAAGATGCCGAGGTCGATCGCGAGCATGCCGAGGACGAAGGCATTGAAGGCGATCCAGGTCCAGATGGTGATCTCCACGCAGCGCTCCCAAGGTCAGTGCCCGCGAGGCCGGGCCGTATCAGGGGCCGACGGTCGGCCACAGGCGAACGATAGGGGCGGGTCGCGAGACGCACAAAGTGAATGTTATTACGACTAGTATAACTTTTCTGTATATGAGTATCCCCTCTGCACCGGAGCGCTGCATGGCGTGGCTCAACTACCACCATCTGCTCTACTTCTGGACCGTCGCGCGCGAAGGGAGCATCACGCGCGCGGCCGGTGCGCTGCATCTCACGCAGCCTGCGATCAGCGCGCAACTCCGCACGCTGGAGCAGGCGCTTGGCGAGAAGCTGTTCGAACGCCGTGGACGGCATCTCGCGCTCACCGACACCGGCCGACTCGTCTATCGCTACGCCGAGGAGATCTTCAGCATCGGCCGTGAGCTCCAGGAGACCCTGGCCGGACGGCCGACCGGTCGTCCACCGCGGCTTGTCGTCGGGGTCGTGGACTCCATGCCAAAGCTCATGATCTACCGGCTGCTCGAGCAGGCGGTGCGCGGAGCGGAGCCCGTTCGGCTGGTGCTGCGGGAGGGCCGATTGGACCCCCTCCTCGCGGACCTGGCCATCCATGCCGTGGACGTGGTGTTCAGCGACGCCCCCGTTCCACCAACCGTGCGCATCAAGGCGTTCAGCCACCTGCTCGGCGAATGCGGCGTCACCATCTTCGGAGCGCCCTCGTTGCTCGACGCGCACCGGCGTCGGTTCCCGGTATCCCTCGACGGCGCGCCGTTCCTCCTGCCGATGGAAGGCAGCACGCTGCGGCGCTCGCTGGATAGCTGGTTCGCGGAGTTGGGAATCCGGCCGAACGTGGTTGCGGAGATCGAGGACAGCGCGGTGCTGAAGGTGTTCGGCCAGGAAGCGGTCGGGCTGTTTGCCGCCCCAACGGCGGTCGAGCGCGAGGTGCGGCGTCAGTATGGCGTGCGTGTCGTGGGCCGAGTCGAAGCCATCCGGGAACGCTTCTACGCGATCTCGGCAGAGCGCCGGATACGGCATCCCGCTGTGCTGGCCATCTCGACCTCTGCCCGCAGGGAGCTGTTCGCGTGACGCAGGAGTGCACCTCGCGAGATGCGCCATGCCGCTGGCGTGTTCCGGTCATGGGCGGTTCCCTCAGCAGAGGGGAGATTCCGTGGCGTTCTCCGGGCGACGTCGTGGCTGCGGCTTGTGAGCGCCACCGCGCAACTCGTCATCGGGGAGGCGCACCGGGGTCAGGAAGCCGCGGGGCTTCACCCCGAGCACCGAGCAGGTGACATCATCGAGGACGTTCTCCGCTGTTGTGCCGATGATGAGACCCGGGATCCCCGAACGCGCGACCGTACCCATGACGAGCAGGTCCACTCGTCGCCGCCGCGTCGGCGCCGGGAGCACACGACTCGGCGTGCCCCCACCATCTCGACCGCGAGCTGCACCGCTCCGCCCCGGTAGGGACCCACCAACGCTTCGACGAGCGCAGTGCGCCGGAGGCGCTCCTCCTCCACCAGACGCCGTACATAGCCCGCGGAGAGCGCGCGGCGCATCAGGTCGAGCGAGCTTTCGCTTCGCAGGCGCCAGACATGTACAACGTGCAGGATCGCCTGTTCGTCCACCGCGACCTCCACCGCCATTTCGATGATGCGCTGGTTGAGTTCCTGCCGCTCCTCGTGGGACGGAGCAGGATCGATCGCAGCCATAACGACGCTGTAGCGCGTCGTGCGCGTTGGCTTCATCAGCCACAGTGGCGACGGACACTTCGGAGTGCGAGCGCGGTGGGGGGATACGCCAACAGGATGGCGAGGTGGCCGACGATACACAATTGCAATGATTGGACGTCTACCATAACGAAACTGTATTTGTAGCAGGGTGAGGCACCGGACGTTGGTCAGAGGGGCGGCACACGATGTCACCAAAGATGAACGGGATCCCCGCCGAGTGACGGGCTGCCGCTGCGGGGACAAGTGCGTCGGACAGCACCATGTCGAGCGCGAGGCTCGCGAGGCCGGCGCGCCGTCGCCCCGGCTCGTTCTCCCGCAGCACGCGGAGGTGGCGGTAGTTGCGTGAACTCATCCAGGAGGTGAGCGCGACATAAGAAATAGTTATGACGCGGGCTAAATCATTCTATTTGTGCTCCGCGGGCGTCAGGGCCTAGACTCACGCCACCAGACTACCCTCGTGGAGATGACCATGACTCGCAGCATCAGGTCCGCCGACGCCGCCACCGCCACCATCTCACGCCGCACGCTGCTCGGGCGCCTCGCTCTCGCGGGCGTCGGCGGGGTGGTTGCCAGTGCCCTCCCGACCAGCTCCCTGTTTGCGGCGGTGGAGGATGCGGACTCCCTGGCGAACATCGATTCCGGCGTCGCGCCGCCGCAAGTCGTCACGCCGGCCGAAGCGCTGCGCGAGCTCGCCGCCGGCAACCGTCGTTTCGTGGACGGCAAACCGGTGGGGCCGAACCGCACCATGGCGCGGCTCAGAGAGGTTGCAGCGCAGCAGCATCCCTTCGCCGCGGTCCTCGCGTGCGCCGACTCGCGCGTGCCGGTGGAGATCCTCTTCGACCAAGGCTTCGGCGACTTGTTCGTCTGCCGCGCCGCGGGGAACATCGTCACCCCCGAGATGGTGGCGAGCCTCGAGTTCGGGACACTGGTCCTCGGCGCGAAGGCGCTGCTCGTTCTCGGCCACAGCTCCTGCGGCGCGGTGAAGGCGACGATCGCCGGTGACGCAGTGCCCGGACAGATCAGCACCCTGTACCAGCACATCCAGCCCGCGGTCGACCGGGTGTCCGTCCAGTCGAAGGGCGGGAAGGCGGAGACCGAGGCGGTGGCCCACGAGAACGCGCGGATGCAGGCGCACCTGCTGGCCCGCTCGTCCCCGGTGCTTGCGGGACTCGTCAAGCAGGGGAAGCTCACGATCGTCGGTGGCATGTACGACCTCGCGTCGGGACGCGTGACGATACTCGGCTGAGTCATGCAATCCCGCTACCCCGACTCGCGCGTTCCGCGTGCGGGATCCGCGAGAGAATGCGAGCGGGGCGAGCTATGAGGCTGTACGACGCCGGGCGGCGCTCAACATGACACTCACCTGGGCGCTCGCGTCCGGAGCGCCGCTCACGCGGCCAGGTGAGTGCCGAACGGGTTGCGTACATTGGCGCGACACGGGCCGCTTGTCGGCATCAAGAAGCGCAGGGCAACAATGGCGCCCGCGAGGCCGCGGGCAGCCGGCATGGGCGAGGAGGCGCCAGCCGAGTGCTGCGGCCGGGCGCCAGGAGGTCCTCCGCTATCGCGCCACCCCCCGGAGGTCATCGACGACCGGGACCGCCCGAGGCTCTGCTCGTGGAAGAAGCGGGGCCCGGCGAGGACTTGCGTCACACTCGCGGGCGCGAGCGTCGTGGTAAGGTGGAGGAGGTAGGTGCGGAGCTGCGCCTCCGTGAGGTGATCCGGTGCGGTGTGGAAAAACCGGGCGGAGCGTGAGGTCCTCGATCAAGCGCTGGCGGAGCGGGGTCATACGATCCGCTCATGACGAAGGGGAGAGGATGAGACCACCGATCGGTCATCACATCAATACCGCGCGGCGCGTCGCGGCTGACTGACCCACTACTATCCGCCGCCGGCGGATTGAGTTCAACGCCGAAGTTCAGTTGCAAGCCATAAAATACGAGCGCGTGCGGAGCACGCGCCATCCGCAGCGGCTTGCCAACTGCAACCCTTCGTTATGCCTCCGCTCGGCGACGCTGACGCCGCCGTTCGGCTTGGACGCGATCGGCGAGATACACTTTCAACAGGCTCTGATACGGCACGTCGCGCTCATTGGCGAGCAGCTTGAGCTCGGTCAGGAGGGTATCCGGGAGTCGCAGCGAGATGGCCGTCGACGACGGGCGCAGGTTCGGAAAACGCACCACCGTTGCCGCTGACCAGTCGACGTACTGTGTACTGTCGGCCTTCAGCCAGAACTCTCGCTCGTCGGCTTCCGATTTAAATGTCGGAACCGCTTTCCGTGCGCGCGGAGACTTGGGCATAAAACGTTCGCTCCTTCCGGTTCATGTCGCGCGCCGCCAGCACGCGCATTAGTGTGTCTCGCATCGTGAACACCAGCAACAGTCGGCGATCCGCTGCCGTCTGGCCCAACGCGCGCCACCGGTCTTCACGGCCGGAGTGCGCAGCATCGTAGCTGACGACAAACGGCTCGCGGAAGAATGCCTGCTCGCACTCGCCAGGCTCGACCGCATGGCGGCCGACTACCTTCAGCGCATTTCCGTCGTCCCAATCGAACCCGGTCGCGCCAGCGAGTCGTGCCGCCACTTCATCGGCCATGATCGAGTATATACAGGGTATATACTATACGCCAGCCCTATCGAGGTTCCGATGGAGGCATAGAAGTTATGACTGGGCTGGCCTCCGAACTTCGCGTGGGTTAATTCCTCGCGCGTTAGCCGGAGTCACCAGAGCCACATGCGACGGTCGCACTGTCGCATCACCGGAGACCAACCCATGTCATCCCTTGCTGTTAGGACCCCGGAGCCTGTGCCCGCGACGCCCGTGCGCACAATCATCTATCTCGGCATGGATGTGCACAAGGACTCGATCACCATCGCGGTCCTGCCGGGCAGCGCGAAGGCGCCGACGCGGGTCGAGCGGCTGCCCAACGAGTTGCCGAAGCTCAAGAAGTGGCTGGATCGGATCGCGCGGGACGGCGAGATCCAGGCGTGCTATGAGGCGAGCGGCGCGGGCTACGTGCTGCATCGCGCGCTGCGCGACTGGGGCTACGCGTGTGCCGTGATCGCGCCCTCACTCATTCCGAAGCGCGCCGGCGTGCATCGCAAACATGACAAGCGCGATGCCGCCGATCTGGCGCGGCTGTATCGCGCGGGCGAGCTCGTCCCCGTGCGCGTCCCGAGCGAGGCGGACGAGCGCGTGCGCGACGTCGTGCGCTGCCGCGAGACCTTTCAGCGCGAGATCCTCAAGTCACGCCACTACATCCTGAAATTCCTGGCGACGCGCGGCTTCGTGTTTCGCGAGGGGACGAACTGGTGCACGCCGCACCTGAAGTGGCTGCAGCACCTGACGACGGACGGTTCGCCGCTCGCGCCCGAGGATCGCCTGGTGTATCGCGAGTACCACGCGCTCCTCATGTACAAGCTGCAGCGCCGCGACGAGCTGGATCGCCAGATCGAACAGCTCGCCGAGCTCCCAACGCTCAAGCCCATGGTGCAGACACTCCAATGCTTCCGCGGGATCTCGCTGCACTCGGCCATGGTGCTGGCGACGGAGCTTGTGGATTGGCGTCGCTTCGAGCGGCCCGGCCAACTCGCGTGCTATCTGGGCCTGGTCTCACGCGAAGACTCGAGCGGCAATCGGCAACGCCTCGGCTCGATCACGAAAGCCGGCAACAGCCACTGCCGCCACGTGCTCGTGCAGGCGGCGTGGAGCTATCGGCATCGCCCGCAGATCAGCGTCGATCTCAAGCGTCGCCAACAAGGGCAACCGCCGGCGGTGATCACGCATGCCTGGAAAGCCCAACAGCGGCTGCACGCGCGCTTCAATCACTTGTCGTATCGCAAGCGGCCCCAGATCGCCGTCGTGGCGGTTGCGCGGGAGCTCGTCGGGTTCTTGTGGGCGGTCGCGCGTGAGGTCGAACCCGTCACCTCCATCTAAGGAGAGCGCGTGGTCCGGCGTGTGGCGCCGAGGTGCGATGTGCGAGCACGCTCGACGGCGTTCTATGAGAGCGATTGTCAACGGCATGCGCCGAGCCCACTGATCGTCGCGCGCTTTTGGCCGTGACGATCAGCTCCGATTCTTTCGTGGCGCGTTGAG
>JBBQDT010000088.1:0-17144 GCA_038319955.1 Gemmatimonadales bacterium
CGCTCGAGGAGCGGCTCGTGAATCTGTACCGGCAGACCAAAGTGGTGGGCGGACTCTTTCGCTCGCTCGGCCAGGAAGCGGATGCGGTGGGGAGCGCATACGCGCTGCGCCGCGGCGACATTCTCTCGCCGCTGATCCGCAACCTCGGCTCCATGCTCGTCAAAGGCGCGACGCCGGTGGAGATCATCAAGCAGTACATGGCGAAGGCCGACTCGCCGACACGTGGTCGCGAGCTGAACATCCACTTCGGCGATACGGAGCGAGGATTCATCGGCCAGATCTCGCCGCTTGGGGACATGGTGCCGGTGATGGCGGGCGTGACGCTCACGTTCAAGATGCGCGGTGAGGATCGCGTCGGCCTCGTGTATGTCGGCGATGGCGCAACGTCGACGGGCGCATTCCACGAAGGGATCAACTTCGCGGCGGTGCAGCGCTGTCCGCTCGTCGTGATCATCGAGAACAACGGCTACGCGTATTCGACCCCGACGACCAAGCAGAGTCTCGCGAAGCAGTTCGCGGACAAGGGTGTGGGCTACGGAATCCCGGCGGAAACAGCGGATGGCAACGACGTCGTGGCGACGTACGAGGCGACGAAGCGCGCTGTCGACCGCGCGCGGCGTGGCGAGGGGACTTCGATCGTCGAGCTCATGACGTACCGGCGCAAGGGCCACGCGGAGCACGACAACCAGTCGTACGTGCCCGAAGGCGAAGGGGAGCGGTGGGCGCGCGAGAACGATCCGATCGATCGGTTCATCGCTCGCTTGGCGGGCGAGGGCGTGAGCCCGGAGGAACTCGCGAACATCGATGCGCGTGTGCTGCGCGAGATCGATGAGGCGACCGACATCGCCGATGCGTCCGGCGTTCCCGAGCCGCTCGACGCGCTCGAGGGGATCTACGCCGATCCTCCGCGCGAGACGCCACTGTGGTTCCGCGAGGGCAAGCGCGCTGCCGTCGAAGAAAACGAGCGGCCGGACGGATGGGGAACATACGTCATCAGCGGTGACGTCTGATGGCGGAGATCACGTATCTCGAGGCCATCCGGGAGGCGCTGTTCGAGGAGATGGAGCGCGATCCGAACGTCTTCATGCTTGGCGAGGACATCGGTGCGTACGGTGGCGCCTTCAAGGTCACCGACGGCCTGCTGGCGAAGTTCGGGGAGTCGCGCGTCATCGACAGTCCGATCTCCGAAATTGGTATCGTCGGCGCGGCCGCCGGTGCTGCGCACATGGGCATGCGTCCGGTGGTGGAAATGCAGTTCATCGATTTCATCGCCAATGCGTACGACATGCTCACGAACTACGTCGCGACCGCGCGATACCGGGCGTTCCTCCCGACGCCAATGGTGGTGCGTGGGCCGAGTGGCGGGTACGTGCGCGGGGGGCCGTTCCATTCGCAGAATCCGGAGGCGGGATTCATCCATACCCCAGGGCTCAAGGTCGTCTATCCGAGCACGGCGGCCGATGCGAAGGGACTCATGAAGGCCGCCATCCGCGACGACGACTGCGTGCTCTTCTTCGAGCACAAGTATCTGTATCGGCGCATCAAGGGCGAGATGCCGGCGGGGGATCACGTCGTGCCGATCGGGAAGGCGCGCGTGGCTCGCGAGGGCACCGATCTTTCGATCATCACCTATGCGGCCACCGTGTACAAGGCGCTCGAGGCGGCAGAGCAACTGGAGAAGGAGGATGGTCTCAGCGTCGAGGTGATCGACCTCCGGTCGCTCGCGCCGCTCGACGACGAGGCGATCGTCGCGACCGTCAGGAAGACCAACCGCGTCCTCGTGGTCCACGAGGACACGCGCACCGGCGGAATCGCCGGCGAGATCACGGCGCGCATCAGCGAAAGCTGCTTCGAGTGGCTGGACGCGCCGGTATTGCGGGTGACGGCCCACGATGTGCCCCTCCCGTACGCGCCGTCGCTGGAAGATTTCGTGCTGCCCCAGACGGCGGACATCGTGCTGGCGGCTCGTCGCCTGGCGGCGTACTGATGATGCGGGACACGGACAACCTGGGCCCGGAAGCGTCGGGGCAGACGAGCGAAGGGGTTTGGCCTTATGTTGGGATCGGGTGCATCACGGCCGTGGCGGGATTGGCGGGCGGCGGGATGATCGCGGTGCTGATCGCGAAGATCGTCGGTGCGGTGACCGGTTGCCGGGGAGAGGCGGAAACGGGCGCGCCCTGTGACTGGAGCAGCTATTGGACGTGGGGAGCGCGTATCGGACTGGTGCTGCTTCCGACGGTGGTGATCTGGCGTATGCGGAAGGTGCGCAGCGCTTCCCGAAACTCCGAGTGAGAGGAATTCGCAGTGGCACGCGTTGACGTCATCATGCCCCAGATGGGCGAGTCGATCGCCGAGGGGACGTTGTCGAAGTGGCTGAAGAAGGTGGGCGACGCGGTGAAGCGCGACGAGCCGATCTTCGAGATCAGCACGGACAAGGTGGACGCCGAGATTCCGGCGCCCACAGCGGGTGTACTCGCGGAGATCCTCGTCATTGAGGGGCAGACGGTAGAGGTGCAGACGGTCGTCGCGCGAATCGAGACGGAGAAGGGCGCGTCGATCGAGGTGCCGGCGACCGTGCCGCCGAGTTCGGACGCGGGGGGCCCCCCCACTGCGAAAGCTACGACATCGTCCGGGCACGTCTCCCAGCAATCCACTGCCCCTGCCGCCATTCCCGCTCCCGCCACGGCGAGCGGGAACGGACTCGAGGAGCGACTCCGCACCAAGTCGTCTCCCCTCGTGCGCAAGATCGCCGCCGAACACGGCATCGAGATCGCCGCGATGCGGGGCAGTGGCATTCAGGGACGCGTGACGAGTCGCGACATCCAGGACTACATCGCCGCTGGCGCCTCCGCCGCACCCACCGCTCCAGCACGTCCATCGATGCACGCGCCGTCCGGCGCGGGGCAGCACGGTCCTGCGCCAGAACCGTGGGCGGGCGACAAGGTGGAGCCGATGTCCAAGATCCGCTCGCTGACCAGCGAGCACATGGTCGCATCGCGTCACACCAACGCGCACGTCACCTCGTTCTTCGAGATCGACCTCACGCGCATCGCGCGCATCCGGCACAAGAACCGCGCTGGCTTCGAAGCGCAGACCGGACAGAAGCTCACGTTCCTGCCGTTCATCATCAAGTCCGTCGTCGACACGCTCAAGCAATTCCCCGTGCTCAACGCGGCTGTCTCCGGCAGCAACATCATCTACCGCCGGCAGTACAACATCGGCGTCGCTGTTGCGCTCGATTGGGGGCTCATTGTCCCCGTGATGAAGAATGCGGACGACCTCTCGCTTTCCGGTCTCACCAGGACGCTCAACGATCTGGCCGACCGCGCACGGACCAAGCGCCTCAAGCCGGAGGAGGTGCAGGGCGCGACGTTCACCATCACGAACCCCGGCGTCTTCGGCTCACTCATGGGCACGCCGATCATTCCGCTCGGCACATCGGCCATTCTGGGACTCGGCGCCATCGAGAAGCGGGCCAAGGTGATCACTGGTACGGACGGCGAGGACACCATCGCCATTCGCACCTGCGCCTATTTCTCCCTGTCCTTCGATCATCGCATCGTGGACGGATCGGACGCCGACAAGTTTCTCGCCGCCCTCAAGAAGGGCCTCGAGTCGTTCCCCGATAGCGCGCTCTGATCATGCCGCGTTGCCTCACGATTCAGCGGACGCTCGTCACGCCTCCCGATCGCGTGAAGTTTGCCGAGCGTCTCGAGCGGAAGCGTGACTACTACACGCAGGCCGGCTGCCGCTACTGGGTCTTCGAGGAGACCGGTCTGCGCGGATCGTTTCTCGAGTTCACCGAAGCCCCCGACGCCGCCACGCTGGCCCGCGCGCACGCGTCGGCGCCCGAGCGCGTGCTCGATCCTGCCCGCATTTACCATGAAGTGGAGTTGAAGTAGCATGCCCACCCGCACCATCACGCTCGACGGACGCGCCTGGCGCGTCATGCCATCCGGCAAGGTCACGCAATACGATCGCGACGAGTTCGCGGTGCTGTTCGTCTCGGGCAACGGCGAGGACCGCGAAGTGCGCGTGTCGCGCTACTCCCCGGGAGGCACGCGCTCGCGGGAGCAGGCGCTCGTCGAACTGAGCGACGCGGATCTCGCTCGCCTGTTCGCGCAGTCGCAATCGAGCGAGATGTCGCCCGAGGCCGGTTACGTCTCGTGACCATCCCGGCTGCACCGGGGAGTAGTCCGTTCGTCGACCTTCACATGCATTCGACGGCGTCGGACGGGTCGCGCGCACCGGCCGACGTCGTGCGCGCCGCGCACGCCGCCCACCTCGTCGCCATCGCGCTGACCGACCATGATTCCGTTGCCGGCCTGCAAGAGGCACAACTCGCGGGTGCGGAGCTTGGCGTACGGATCGTCAATGGCGTGGAACTGAGCGCCGTGGAAGGCCAGTCGGAGACGCACCTCCTCGGCCTGCACTTGCGTGATACGCAGAATCTCGAGCGCGAGCTCGAATCGCTGCGCGACATGCGCCAGCGTCGCGCGCGCACCATCGTGGACAAGCTGGTCGGGCTCGGCGTGAAGATCACGTTCGAAGACGTGCTGTCACAGGCCGGCATGGGGGCAGTGGGGCGGCCGCACGTGGCGCGTGCGCTCGTGGCCGATGGCTGGGCCGTGGACGTCCGCGATGCATTCGACCGCTATCTGGGCGCTGGTCGTCCCGCCTACGTCGCGAAGGAGCAGTTGGGAATGCCGGCCGCCATCGCCATGATCCATGCGGCAGGTGGTCTCGCGATCCTCGCGCATCCGGGAGCCGCCGGCACGCGCGAGCGGCTGACGTCGCTCGCGGCGCTCGGCCTGGACGGGGTCGAGGTGAAGCACCCGAGCCACTCATCCGCCGACGTCAACCGCATGCGCACGTTGTGCGAGCAGCTGGGCCTCGTCGTGAGCGGTGGGTCCGACTGGCACGGTGCGGCAGAGGGCCCGCGCACCATCGGCATGATGCAGGTGCCCGAGGAATGGCTCGCACGCCAGGACGCGCACCTGGCGTTGGTCGGCCGAGCGCCGGCCGCGTAGTCATGTCCGAGTTCGTCGGCCGCGTTGCGCTCGTTACCGGAGCCGGACGTCGGGTCGGTCGCGCCATTGCCGTAGCACTCGGCCGGCTGGGCATGCACGTCGCCGTTCACTACCACCAATCCGTCGAGGGCGCACGCGACACGTCGCAGCTCGTCGAGGAAGCGGGAGGTGAGGCCTCGCTGGTGCGTGCCGACCTGCGTGACGTCACCGCGTGTGAGCAGTTGATCGACTCGCTCGTGCTGGAGCACGGGGAGCTGCACACGCTCGTCAACTCGGCGGCGGAGATGGTGAGGACCCCCGTGGGCGAAGTGAGCCGGGAGGTGTGGGACGACATGTTTGCCCTGAACGTGCGCGCGCCGTTCTTCCTTGCACAGCGCGCGGCGCAGGTGCTGGGCCGTGCGAGCGGCAGCATCGTCAACATCGCCGACCTCGCCGCATTCGAGACGTGGACGGGGTACGTGCCGCACGGCATGACGAAGGCGGCGGTCGTACAGATGACGCGTGCGCTGGCGCATGCGCTGGCGCCCGACGTTCGCGTGAATGCCGTGGCGCCGGGCGTTGTCATGCTGCCGGAGGGTTTCGATGCGGACGCCGCCGAGCATCTGCGCCGATCCACTCCCCTCCAGCGCTTTGGAACCGCCGAGGACGTGGCCGAGGCCGTGGTGTACCTGATGCGAGCGAAATTTGTCACGGGTGAGGTGATCTTTGTCGACGGCGGGCGCCACGTCAGGCGCTGAGCTCCCTCCCCGCGTGGTGCGCGATACGCTGCATTTCGGCACGGTCATCGTGGTCGGCGGAGGCTGCTATGGCAGCTACTACGTGCGCCAGTTGCTGCGTGCGGCCAGGGCGAATGGCGCCGCGTGGAAAGCGCTCATCGTCGTCGATCGCGATCCCGAGTGCCGCGTATCGCGACTCCCCGCTGATGAGCGACCGCCCGGCCTGCGCGTCGAGATCGCCGAGTGGGGCGTATACTTCTCGCGCTATCTTGCGGCCGCTGCTGACCAACCCGCCGACACGCGTGACGATGCGATCGTGCCGTCACCGCTGATGCCGCATCTCATGGCCGAGTGGTTGCTTGCCCGCGCCCGGGACCGATGGCCGGCGCGGCACGTCGGCGTGGAGCCACTCGCATCGGCGCCCGCGGTGCCGTGGCAGCGCGGCGGAACCGACGGCACGCTCTACGTGAGTTTCGCGGAGTGGTTGTGCCCCATCAACTGCATCGAGCCGCCGCGCTGCCCCGCGACGAAGGACACGCGGAGCTGGAGCCTTCCGCCTGCGCTCTCGCGCTACGCCGAGGATGAGCGCGCAGCAGGCCGCCCGGTGGAAGGGCCGTATGTCTTTCACTGCTCGCACCGGACGCATGGCGTCGGCATGATCGACGTCCGCGACGTGATTGCTGCCGATGCAGCGATCGCTGAATGCGGCGCACGCGGCCCGGCGGCGTTCCTGGTTGGGACGGCCTCGCACTGTCACGGGGCGCTTCAGCGCATCGTCGTCGGCGCGTAAGGGAGCTCCGCGAAGCGGGAACGGAACGGTTCCCTCGCGGACTTCCTGTAGTGAGATTTGTTGATGCGCGCGAGGACGCGCCACACTGTGTGAGGATCCACCTTGGTTACATCGAAGCAGTACGACGTCGTCATCGTCGGGGCGGGTCCGGCGGGAATGTGCGCTGCCCTTTACACCGGCCGCTCGATGCTGAAGACGCTCGTGCTCGAGCGCGGCATTCCGGGCGGTGAGTTGCTGAACACCGAAAAGCTCGACGACTGGATCGGCGAGCAATCCATCCTCGGTTGGGAGCTCGCGAAGAAGTTCGAGGATCATGCGCGCCTGTTTGGCGCCGAGTTCGTCACGGCGAACGTGCATCGCGTCACGCGGCTGGAGGATGGCACGTTCGAGACCGTCACCGACGAGGACCATCGCTACCTGTCGCCCGCCGTCATCGTGACGGCCGGCGGTACGCCGGTGAAGCTCGGCATTCCGGGCGAGATCGAGTTCGCCGGCAAGGGCGTGTCGTACTGCGCCATCTGCGACGGTGCGTTCTTCAAGGGCCAGACGATCGCCGTCGTCGGCGGCGGCGACGCGGCGGTGGAAGAGGCCGAGTTCCTCACGCGCTACGGTGCGAAGGTCTATGTCATCCACCGGCGCGAGAGCTTCCGCGCGTCGCCCATTCTTGTCAACCGCCTGTTTGCAAACCCGAAAATCGAAGTCATCTGGAACACGGTCGCCGAGGAGATTCTCGGCGATGCGCAGGGTCTCGTGTCAGGGATCCGAATTCGCAACGTCGTCACGGATGAGACGCGTGTCCTCGATGCCACGGGCTGCTTCGTCTTCATCGGGTTCCGTCCGAACACCGGCATCATCGACGGGCATTTCGATCACGACGAGATGGGATATGTGCGCACCGACACGATCATGCAGACGTCGATCCCCGGTCTCTTCGCGGCCGGCGACCTGAGGTCACAGCTGACGCGCCAGGTCACCACCGCGGTGGGCGATGCGACGACAGCAGCGATCGCGGTGGAGAAATACCTCAAGGCGCGCAAGGAAGGACACGCGGTCGATCCGGTCGGCTCTGGAGGATATTCGTCGTGAAGATCGACGTCCGCACCGTCGGTCTCTTCGAGGAGAACTGCTACCTCGTCGTGGACGAGTCGAGCGGGAAGGCGGTGCTCGTGGATCCGGGGGATGAGGGCGAGCGCATTCTCGAGATGGTGCGCGCATCTGGTGCGGCGCTCGACGCGATCTGGCTGACGCATGCGCACATCGACCACATCGGTGCGATCAACGAGGTGCGTGCCGTTCACGAGGTTCCCGTGCGGTTGCATGCGCTCGACCTGCCGTGGTACGAACGCATGTCGGCACACGCGGCGCAAATGTATGGGATGACGTGGGACCAGCCGTCAGCCACACCGGTGCTGATCGGCGATGGCGATATCCTCACCTGTGGTGCTCTCGAGTTTTCCGTCATCCATGTTCCCGGCCATGCGCCGGGCCATGTGAGTTACAACGGACACGGCGTCGCTCTGTCCGGCGACCTCCTCTTTGCCGGAAGCATCGGCCGCACCGATTTGCCGCTGTGCGATCCGTATGCGATGGACAGGTCGCTTGGGGTCTTCTCGTCATTGCCCATCGACACCCTCGTGCACCCCGGACACGGGCCAACGACGACCATTGCGCGCGAGCTGGAGACGAATCCGTTTCTTTCCGGTCGCGCACGATCGATCAAGCGATGACGATGCGCTCGGCGCCGCTCGTGATCACGAGCATCGGACTCCTCGCGGCGTGGCTTGGCGCGGCGTTGCTCGTCGCGGCGGTGGTTGCGCCGGCCGCCTTCGCCGTACTGCCCACGCGGACGTTGGCCGGCGCGCTCGTCGGTCGAGTACTCCCCGTACTCTTCTGGTCCGGTCTGGCACTTGGCGTCGTGCTTGCGGCGTTCGGCGGGCGAACGGGATTCGGGAAGGTCGGCATGGCATCGTCGATCGCGCTGGCCGTGGCGAGCGCGGCGGCACAGCTCGGGATTGCACCGCGCATCGAGGTACTGCGTGCCTCCATCGGTAGTGCCGTCGATGCACTCGATCCGAGCGACCCGCGGCGAATGGCGTTTGGCCGCATGCATGGCATCAGCGTGATGCTGATGGGCGTCGGCATGATCGCCGCCGCGGTCGCGCTCGTGGCGATGGCGCGTCACCTTTCCTCACGCAGCATCGGATGATTGGCGCGCTGCGCTGACCGTCGACTCACTCTTCCGAGAACCATTCCCATGGCTGTCGCAACCCGCACTGAGAAGGATCCGCTCGGCCCAAAGGAAGTCCCTGTGGATGCGCTCTATGGCGTGCAGTCGCTGCGCGCGAAGGAAAATTTTCCGATCAGCGGACTCGCGCCGCTCTGGCCATTCGTGATGGCCCAGGTGTGGATCAAGAAGGCCGCGGCAATGACGCACAAGACGACCGGCCGTATCGAACCACGGTTGGCCGACGCGATCATCCAGGCGGCCGACGAAGTGCTCGCCGGCCAGTACACGGACCAATTCATCGTCGATCCGTATCAGACCGGTGCAGGGACATCGCACAACATGAACGTGAACGAAGTACTCGCCAACCACGCGAACGAGATCCTCAATGCACCGCGCGGCGCCTACGCGCCGGTGCATCCGAACGACCACGTGAACATGGCGCAGAGCACGAACGACACGATTCCCACCAACATTCGCCTCGCGTGCCTGTCGCAGCTCGATGCGTTCGTGGCCGCCTTCGAAGGTCTGCGTGATGCGCTGGCGGCGAAGGGCAAGGAATTCGACCACATCGTGAAGGCGGGCCGCACACACCTGCAGGATGCGATGCCCATCAGGCTGGGCCAGGAATTCACGGCATACGCGGGCTCGCTCGATCGGGGTGTGCGCCGGGTGAAGGAGGCCGCGGACTACCTGCGCGACCTCGGAATCGGTGGAAGTGCGGTCGGCACCGGCGTCACCGTCGAGAAGGAGTACCCCGAGCTCGTCGTGCGCAACCTGCGCAGCATCACGGGGCTCGACCTGCGCGTAGGGCAGGACCGCATCCAGCTCATGCAGAGCATGGGCGACGTCGCTGCGTTCAGCGCCGCGATGCGCGTCCTCGCAGTGGACCTCAGCAAGATCGCGAGCGACCTGCGCATCATGGTCATGGGCCCGCGCACCGGTATCGACGAGCTTTCGCTGCCGGCGGTGCAGCCCGGCTCCTCGATCATGCCGGGCAAGATCAATCCGTCCATCCCCGAGATGGTCAACCAGGTCTGCTTCCAGGTCATGGGCCTCGACACCACGGTGAGCATCAGTGCGGAGCACGGCCAGCTCGAGCTCAACGTGATGATGCCCGTCATCGCGTTCAACGTACTCCTGTCGATGCGCATCCTCACGAACACCGCCAGGATCTTCAACGAAAAATGCGTTGCCGGCATCCAGGCGCACGAGGACATGTGCGCGTACTGGGTGGAGCGCTCGGCGGCGCTCGTCACTGCGCTCATGCCGGTGATCGGCTACGCCAAGGCGGCGGAGCTGAGCAAGCAGTCGGTGAAGGAGGGCGTGCTCGTGCGCGACCTCGTCAAGCGCGATCAGGTCATTCCGGCCGACCAGATCGATGATGTGCTCGACCTCCGCAAGATGACCGAGATCGGCATTCCCGGTGGGACCAGCGGCGGCAAGGCGCCCAGCATGTCGACAGGCGGATGAATGGCCGAACAGCCTGAAAGTCGCTAGCTTCCCGACGTGCGCATCACCACTCAAGCCGAATACGGCCTCATCTGTGCCCTTCATCTGGCCCGTCGGACGAACGACGGTCCGGTGACCGGACGCGAGATCGCGAGCCGAGAGCGGCTTCCGGGTGACTACGTCGAGCAGATCATGCTCAAGCTGCGTCGCGCGACCATCGTGACCAGCACGCGTGGTGCGCACGGGGGCTATCAACTGGCGCGCCCCGCTGAAGACATCACCGTGCGCGATGTCATCTCGGCGTCTGAGCATTCGACGTTCGACGTTCATTGTGTCACGCACCCGGTGGAGGCGGAGCGCTGTGCCGAGTCGCACGACTGCAGCATTCGACCCGTCTGGATCCTGCTCCAGCGGAAGATCGACGAGGTCCTCGACAGTGTGCGGTTGAGCGACCTGCTCATGCAGGAAAGCGCCGTGCGCGAGCGCGTCGGACTGGCACCGGCGCCGGAAGTATCGGCGACGGGCCGTCTCGCGCTGCCTGTCCTGCAGGGCTGACGCGCCGGCGCCGGTGCGCCTCTTTCGTTCGTTTCGCGACGACCGCGCGCTCCTGCGTCGCAGTGCGGAGTATGCGGCCGCGCTGATGCTGGAGCCTGCCGCGGCGGACGTCGAGTGGCTCTCGGATGTGGCGACTCGTGGTGACACCGATCACGCGCAGTGGGAGCTGCGCTACCTCCGCCGCGCGTTGGGCATCCTCGTCGCGCAACGTGATGCGCTCGATGATCGCACGCCGTCCGAAGTGTTGCGTGCATTGCTGCATCGCATGCAGAAGGACCACAACGTCGACGGTGAGCTCATCGACCTGGCCGAGCGACAGTTCAATGCACGGTTGAGCGCGTACCGCGATGCGTTCACGTCGCGCGGACTCGGCACGCCATCGATCCGCGTTGCGCAGAACCTTCTTGCGTTTTCGGGCGGCCCGATCCGGGCCGACGACCCGGCAGTGACGCGCGGCGCGCTGCTGGTATCCGAGCAGCTCGCCGCGGCGAACGCGGCGTTGCGCGACAGCTTCGGGACGGCGCAGTTGCCCGAGGATGTGGCGCCGAGTGAGCTGGCGCGTTAGCTCGTCGAGCCGGAGGGCTGACTGCTGACTGCTGACTGCTGTTAGGGCGCGATGGCGCGCCGCCCCAGGCCGGGCAGCCAGCTCAGAGCCGTCAGCTGAAAAGCTTCAGCGCTCAGCTGTCTGCACTCGGCGCTCGGCCTGCGAACGAAGACGGGGCAATCGCGTTCGCGATTGCCCCGTCTTCGATTGTCTGAGTGCTCGAGGGGGGACTTGAACCCCCACGCCGGTGAAGGCACAGGCTTCTGAGACCTGCGTGTCTACCAGTTCCACCACCCGAGCATACCGGGAACAGACACACAAATTAATCGGGCTCACACTCGCAAGTCAACGCGTTTGCGTTGCCGCTGCACGGCCTGCGTTCTATGTTGCAAGGCTGGTTCGCAGCGTCGCGTGCCGTGCCACACATCGCCCATGTCGAAGTCCGACGAGAAACCAGAAATCGAGTCCATCGCCAAGAACCGGCGAGCGCGGCACGACTACAGCATCCTCACCACCTACGAGGCCGGCATTGTCCTCACCGGCAGTGAGGTGAAGTCACTCCGTGACGGCAAGGCCAACATTTCCGACGCATACGGCATCGTCCGCGACGGCGAGATCTTCCTGATCAATCTCCACATTTCCGTCTACGAACGAGCCAGCTACAACAACCACGAACCCACCCGCACTCGCAAGCTGTTGTTGCACAAACGGGAAATCGGGCGTCTGATAGGTGGAATCGAGCGAGAGGGCCTGACACTTGTCCCGCTCGAGCTGTACTTCAAACGTGGTATCGCAAAAGTGGCGTTGGCACTCGGCAAGGGGAAAAAGGCGCACGACAAGCGCGAGGACGCGAAGGCGAAGGACGCCGATCGCGAGATCGCCCGCGTCTTCCGCGCGCGATGATCACCGCGCTGCTGGCGGCATTCCAGCTTGCCGCCGCGTCGCCGCCGGCGGCGTCGCCGGCCGGACCGCTCGTCGTGAAGGACGCGAGCCGCTCCGTATCGGTTGCGCTCGTGGCAACCGCAGGCGGACCGCTCGTCCGCGCCGACCAGCTGCGTCCCATTGTTCCTCTCACGGTGTCGCACCTCACCGCACACCGGTGGATGCTGATCGTCAATGGTGTCGGCATCGAGGTCGAGGAAGGACTCCATTTCGCCAAGGTCGGCGATCAGTCCTATCAGATTGCGGTCGCGCCCGAAGTGCGGAAGGGTGTGCTCTATGTGCCCCTCCAGCTCGTCGCCGAAATCATCCCGCGCGTCGCGACCAATCTCGTGTGGGACCCGGAGCGCTTCGAACTGCGCGCGTTCTCGGCCGTCCAGAAGTTCGCCAGCCGAGACGCTGACGCGGCGGCACGCAATGCCCCACGCCGCAGCGGGCCGCCCTCCGACGGAGTGCGCACCGAGCGCGTTGCGTCGCCCACGGTGCGTGCTACCGCCAGCGGACCCCTTCGCTCGCGTCGCCTCGTCGTCGTCGACGCCGGGCATGGCGGACCAGACGGTGGAATGCACGGCCCGATCGGTGGAGGGCCTGGTATCCTCGAGAAGACCATCACGCTCAACGTCGCCAGGCGCGTCGGCGCTGCGCTGGGCCAGCGTGGCATCGACGTCAAGTACACGCGCTCGACCGACACCCTCATCGCGCTGTCCGACCGCGGCCGCATTGCCAACGATGCACACGCCGATCTGTTCGTCAGTATTCACGTGAACGCCGCGAACCCGGGCTGGAAGGACCCCGGCGGTGCGCGCGGCTTCGAGACGTATTTCCTCGCCGAAGCCAAGACGGAAGACGCACGGCGCGTGGAGCGAATGGAGAATGAAGTCGTGAAGTTCGAATCGGGCCCGTCGTCGCGTGCTGGCGACCCGCTCAACTTCATCATCAACGACATGGCGCAGAATGAGCACCTGCGCGAGGCCAACGAGCTGGCTGAGCTCATCCAGCGGCGAATGGGCGAGGTACATCCAGGCCCAAGCCGCGGCGTCAAGCAGGCTGGGTTTCGTGTGCTGGTGACCGCATTCATGCCTGCTGTGCTCGTCGAGATCGGGTTCGGGTCGAATCCCGCCGAGGCGGCCTACATGACGACGCCGGCGAAGATGGACGAGTTGGCCGGCGCGATCTCCGATGCGGTGCTCGAGTACCTCAAGGGCTACGAGCGTCGCGTGGCATCTGGCGGCGCCTCGGGCGGCGGAAGCGCGCCGGAGTGACCGTCCGCCGCGGTCCGCTCGCGGTGCAGGTGGCCGGCCTCGACTTTCAGAACCCCATCGTCCTCGCCGCGGGCACGGCCGCGTACGGCCGAGAGCTCGCCGACATCGTCGACCTGGATGCGCTCGGCGGTTTGTTCACCAAGGCGGTGAGCCCCGCGCCGCGCGCGGGCAATCCTGCCCCTCGCGTCGCCGAGTTCGATGGTGGAATGATCAACGCCATCGGATTGGCGAATCCCGGAGTCGCCGCCGTGCGACGCGACCATCTGCCCTGGCTGGCAACTGCGCTGCCGAACACCCGCAAGATCGCCAATATCGTCGGCTTTGGGGTCGAGGAGTTCGCCGCGGTGATTGCCGAGCTGGACGCCGCCGTCGAGACCGACGCGCTGGGCTCGCTGGACGGCTACGAGATCAACGTGAGTTGCCCAAACGTGAAGGCCGGGGGCGTGGAGTTCGGCGCGGACTTCCATGCGCTGGCCGAGGTGGTCAGTCGAGCGCGCCTGGCAACGCGTCGGCCGCTGTTCGTGAAGTTGTCGCCGACGCTGGCGGATATCGGCCGCAGCGCGGCGGTGGCGGTGGATGCCGGCGCGGACGCCATTACACTGGTGAACACGATTCCCGGACTCGTCGTCGACGTCGAGACGCGCCGGCCAGCGTTGGGGTTCGGCACTGGCGGCGTCAGCGGGACCGCGCTGCGGCCGGTCGGCGTGCTGGCCACCTGGAAGGTGCGAACGGCGGTGGAGGTGCCGTTGCTGGGGATCGGCGGTGTCAACACGGCGGAGGACGCACTGCAATATCTGGTTGCCGGCGCGACGCTGGTGGGGATGGGGACGGCGATGCTTCGGGATCCGCGCGCGCCGGAGCGCGTGGTGCGAGAGCTTGCGAGATGGTGCGAGGCGCATGGCGTCGAGCGCATTACCGACGTCATTGGCACATTGGAGATTCCGACATGACTGGCTACGCGATACCGATTGTCGCGCTGGATGTCCCCACCGCTGGGGATGCACTCGCGCTCGCCCGTCAGCTTCGCGAAGACTGCCATTTTTTCAAGGTGGGCAGCACGCTCTACACGGCCGCTGGGCCGACCATCGTGCGCGAGCTGCGCGACAAGCTGCAGGCCGACGTGTTTCTCGATCTCAAGTTCCACGACATTCCGAACACGGTGGCCGGCGCGGTCCGCTCGGCGGCGGCGCTGGGGGTTCGTCTCGTGACGGTGCATGCGTCGGGCGGCCGGGCGATGTTGGAGGCGGCACAGGATGCCTCTCGCGGGCGGTGTGGCGTGCTGGGCGTCACGGTGCTGACGTCCCACGATGGGCCGAGCCTGGCGGCGTCGTGGGGCCGCGATCATGTGGACGTGGAGGAGGAGGTGCTGCGTCTGGCTGCGGACGCGGCGGCCGCAGGACTGCATGGGGTCGTCTGCAGCGGAAATGAGGCGCATGCGGCGAGCCGGGTGCATGGCGATCGCCTGGCGCTGCTGGTGCCGGGTGTGCGACTGGAGGGTGGGGATTCGAATGATCAGCGGCGGGTGGTGACGCCGCATGCGGCGCAACGGGCGGGCGCGCGGTACGTAGTGCTGGGGCGGACCGTGACGGCGGCAGCCGATCCGAAACTGGCGTTCCGGAAGGTGCTGGTGGATCTGGCGGCGGACACAGTGGACGGGTTACCTGCGATGGGCTGAAAGCGGCGTGTGCCTTGGGGTTGCGTCATGTTCGCAGCCGGATTATGCTTAGTGACTTGGCCGGAAAATTCCCACGTTTTGCACCGATGGTACTCCCGTGAAAGTCCGCAGCAGCGTGAAGCCGATTTGCGAGCACTGCAAGGTTGTCAAGCGCTACGGCGTGATTCGCATCATCTGCAAGCGCAATCCAAAGCATAAGCAGCGTCAGGGCTAACAGAGAATGGCTCGTATTTCTGGCATCGATCTCCCGAAGGACAAGAAGGTTGAGATCGGACTGACCTACATCTTCGGCATCGGACGCTCGTCCGCCCTGGAGATTCTGGAGAAGGCGGGGATCGACGCATCGCTGCGCATCCGCGACCTCACCGACGCCGACGTGAACAAGCTCCGTCAGGTCATCGAGAAGGAATACCGCGTCGAAGGCGCGCTGCGTACGGAGGTCTCGATGAACATCAAGCGATTGATGGACATCGGATCGTATCGCGGCACGCGTCACCGTCGTGGCCTTCCGGTTCGCGGCCAGCGTACGCACACGAACGCACGCACCAAGAAGGGACCGCGCCGTGCGATCGCCGGAAAGAAGAAGGTAACCAAGTAAACTCATGGCGACTGGAAAGAAGACCAAGAGGGTTGTCGAGGCGGAGGGCGTCGCCCACGTCAACGCCACCTTCAACAACACGACGATCACCATCACGGATCCGCGCGGCAATGCGATCGCGTGGGGCTCGAGTGGCAAGGCTGGCTTCAAGGGCTCGAAGAAGAGCACGCCGTTCGCTGCGACGGTCGCGGCTGAGCAGTGCGCGCGCGAGGCGCTGACGGCCGGTGTGAAGCGGGTGCACGTGCGTGTGCAGGGCCCTGGCAGTGGCCGCGAGTCGGCCATTCAGGCGCTCGCCGCGGCGGGGCTCCAGGTGAAGTCGATCAAGGACGTGACGCCGATCCCGCACAACGGCTGCCGTCCCCCGAAGCGTCGGAGAGTTTAAGTCATGGGTCGCTATACAGGTCCGAGCTGCCGTCAGTGCCGTCGTGAGGGAACCAAGCTGTTCCTCAAGGGCACCAAGTGCTTCACCGAGAAGTGCCCGGTCGAGCGTCGTCCGTACGCGCCAGGCCAGCATGGCCAGGCGACGGCACGTCGTCGCAAGGCGAGTGAGTTCTCGAAGCAGCTCCGCGAAAAGCAGAAGATCAAGCGCATCTATGGCGTGAGCGAGAAGCAGTTCCGCAACACGTTCGAGAAGGTGTCGTCGCAGCCGGGTATCACGGGTCACAACCTGCTGGCAGCGCTCGAGACGCGTCTCGACAACGTGGTGTACCGGATGGGCTTCGCGGCCAGCCGCAAGGCGGCGCGCCAGCTCATTCGCCACCGTCATGTGGAAGTGAACCAGAAGGGCGTCGACATTCCGAGCTTCCACGTGCAGCCGGGACAGGAAGTCCGCATGCGCGTCAAGTCGCGCGAGCAGGTGTCGGTGATCACGGCGATGGATCAGTCATCCCGTGGCGCGCCGCTGTCCTGGATTGCCGTCGACAAGGAGACGTTCAGCGGCCGCGTGCTCGAGAAGCCCGCGCGCACGAGCATCCCGATCGCGGCGCAGGAGCAGCTCGTCGTGGAGTTGTACTCGAAGTAAAGGGATGACCGGTTGACGGAATGACGGGTTGGCGGGAAATCCGTCCTCCCGTCAGCCACGCGAGGCGCGGCGTCCCGTCCTCCTGTCTCCTTGTAGTAGTTGGTCGGGGCCCAGACCCCTCTACGAGTCTGCCACGCGTTTGGGGCGAGGCAGAGCGTTTCCGGCCGAAATCGTTTGGCTGGAATGACCCGAACACTCTGACTGAATCATGGCTTCTACGATCGATCTTCGTGGTCTTGTCCGTCCGCAGCTGGTCGAAGCGACCAAGCGCGAGGACAATCCCAATGTCGCCGAGTTCCGCCTGCAGCCGCTCGAGCGCGGCTTCGGGCACACGCTCG
>JBBQDT010000089.1:0-16980 GCA_038319955.1 Gemmatimonadales bacterium
GTTCGACTTCGCGCGAGAGCAGGGGTCGGCGATGGACGTCTTGCTCGATCTCGGGATCGATCGGGTGCTGACCTCAGGCGGCGCGTCGAATGCACTCGAGGGCGTGGCGGCGCTGCGACGTCTGGTCGAGCGCGCCGGAGCAGCGATGGCGATCCTTGCGGGTGGGTCGATCACGGCGTCGAATGTGGCGGAGGTGGTGCGACTGAGCGGCGTCCGCGAGGTGCACCTGCGCGCGGCAGTGCGGGTCGAGAGCGCGATGACGCACCGGCATGCGGGTGTGTCGCTCGCGCGGCCGCAGGCGCTGGGCGACTACGAGCGTGTGATGACGTCGGCCGATGAGGTCAGGCGCGTGCTGGCTGCTCTGTCGTGAGGGTATCAGGCGTCGACGACGGAACCACTCAACCCAGCAGCATTTCCAGCTCGGCCCGTCCGATCTGCGCCAGCACGCCCTGATCCTGTCCGAGAATCGCATCCGCCAGTGCGCGCTTCGACGCCTGCAGCTCGAGGATCTTCTCCTCGATCGTGTCGCGCGCCACGATGCGCGTCGCCAGCACATGCCGAGTCTGTCCGATGCGATGCGCGCGATCGATCGCCTGCGCCTCGACGGCCGGGTTCCACCACGGATCGAGCAGGTAGACGTAGTCGGCGGCGGTAAGGTTGAGTCCATGTCCGCCCGCCTTGAGGCTGATGAGGAACACAGGACACGCGGCGTCATCCTGAAATCGGTCCACGCGCGCCTGACGGTTGCGCACCTTGCCATCCAGGTACTCGTACGTCGTGTGCGTCTCGTCGAGCCGGCTGCGAACCAGCGCCAGGAACGTCGTGAACTGCGAGAACACCAGCACCTTGTGCCCCTGCGCAACCACCTCCGCAATCGCCGGCATCAGTGCATCCAGCTTCGCGCTCGGCGCATCGGCCCTGCGTGGGTCAGCGAGTCCGGGGTGGCACGCGGCCTGTCGGAGACGCAACAAGGCCTCGAGGATGTGCATGCGCGCCTTCTGCACGCCGTCGCGGTCCACGCGCTCCAATACGCTGCGTCGATACGACTCGAGCAGCCCGTCGTAGAATTTTCGCTGCGCGCCTTCCAGCGTCACCAACAGGGTCTGCTCCACGCGCGCGGGAAGCTCGGACGCAACCTGTTCCTTGGTGCGACGCAGGATCACCGGGCGCAGCGCCGAAGCGAGAACATCGCGCTCTCCGGCGATGTCCCCGGTTTCGGTGAGACGAACGAGCGACGCAAACGCGGTCTTGCTACCGAGCATCCCCGGATTGATGAACTCGAACAGGCTCCACAGCTCTTCCAGCCTGTTCTCGATAGGTGTGCCCGTCATGGCCAGCCGGTGGTCGGCCCTCAGCAGCCGCACCGCCTTGGCCGAAACGGACGACGCATTCTTCACCGCCTGCGCTTCGTCGAGGATGGCGTAGTCGAATTCCAGCGCGGACAGCAGGGCGGCGTCCCGACGCAACGTGCCGTACGTCGTCACCACGAGGTCGACCGCCGAGCCGTCGATGGCGTCGACGTTCCGGCTCACGCCACTGTGGTCCAGTACGCGCATCTGTGGTGTGAACCGCTCAGCTTCGCGCATCCAGTTGAACACCAGCGAACGTGGGACGACCACGATGGAGGGCTTCCGTGGCGTCGCGTGCCGCGTGCGGCGCGACTCGAGCAGCGCCAGCACCTGGACGGTCTTGCCGAGCCCCATGTCGTCGGCGAGGCAGCCACCGAGACCGAATGCACGAAGGAAGTGAAGCCAGCCGAGTCCTTCACGCTGATATTCGCGCAGCGTGCCAGCGAACGTTCCCGTCGGATCGGCCGGTTCAATTTTCTCGAAGCGCTGCAACTCCGTGCGCGCCTTGCTGAAGGTCGCATCGACATCGGCGTCGGGCACCGTGGCGAGCAATGCGTCGAGGAGCGCCAACTGCGAACGCCCGTATCGCATCGATCCGTCGACGAGCGTACTGCCAGCGGCAATCGGACCCAGCTTCGCCAACCACTCGAGCGGCAGCAGTCCCTGGCTGCCGTCGGCGAGCACGATGGTGGTTGCGCCGGACCGTCGCGCGAGGAGAAGGTCCTGTAGCGACACTTCGAGCTCACCATATCGAACGCCAGCATCGAGCTCGAACCAGTCGATCCCGGATCGCACGGATGCGCGCGTCACACCGGGCGAACGAACCGGAACGCCCGCGGTGTCCACCAGCCAACCCTCACGCACCAGCGCGACGATCAGCGACGCGAGCTTGCTCGCCGGAATGGAGAGCGTGGATTCACTGGCGCCACGGTTTTTTTCCTCCTTCGCGCCGAGTGACAGCAGCGTCGTTCGCGCTGCGGACTCCGCGGCGAGGTCGCGGTGCCGCAGTGCGAGCACCGAGCCGTCGAAGATCTGCTTCGCCGTGTCGCCATCTTCCACGCGTCGCGTGCCGTAGCGAAATGAGAGTGCCAGCTCGTGATGCGTCCTGCGCCACGGCGTCGGATCGGGAAGCACGCTCACACTCGGCACAGGCGGCTCGCGCAGTTCGATGATGCCAACGTCGGGCGGTAGCTCGACCGCCGGCGCGCGATGCATGGCATACAGCGACTCCAGAAAGCGCGGCAGCTCGCCCGGCCCGATGGCAATGGACGGGCGTTCACGAAAGTGCGCCACGAACTGCCACGCACGTCCGTATTCGACGCGCGAGAATGCGTTTCGCGCGAACAGGAATCCGTCGCGGTGCAGCAGGACGGGCTCCGCAATGGCCATCGTCTCGCCGGGGCGAACGAGCTCCAAGGTCGCCATGTGGCCCGGCGGCGTCGTCGCCGAAATGCGGAGACGTAACTCCCATGCCGCGCCATCGTCCCAGATCGCCGACTGCACCGGCGATTCGCCATCAACGTGCCGAACGCGACACCGACCGGTATCACACATCAGTCGCAGTGTGGTGCCCAGCGCGGGTCTCCGCAGAATGAAGCGTGTGCCGCGCGGCTGACGCCCGTACATATCCGCGGTCTGTGCACCGAGCAGCATCTGCGCGATCTGCTGATCGACCGGATCCGGCGCGAGCTGCCAGGCGTCTGGGTCGCCCCTGAATTGCACGGGCGGTTCCCATTCTCCAGGACGCACCTCGCGCTCCGAGGCGACTTCGATCACCAGACCGGCCGATTGCGCCGAGAGTGGAAGGTCGGCCACGTAGACGAGCCGCCGGTCGTCGTGCCACGTCGTCGACCGCATGGACGCAGGCTCGAGCGGATGGGACGTCTGCCGGTCGAGCGTGCTCAGGATGGAGCGCCAGAGCGGTGCCGGGGCGCTCGGAGCCCGCGCGTCCTGCCTGACCGGGGCATGCGTCGCCGGAAGCATCGCGCCGCTGACGTCCTCGACGTCGTTCTCCGGCAGTGCGTCATTCTCGTCCTCGCCCAAGGCATCGCCGCTCGTGGCGACGAGGATTGCCTCCGGACCCGCTGTGGCGATCACAATCGCCAGCACTCGCGCCGTGTCCGAGTAGAGGAGCACGGCCCAGATGTGCTTGCAGAGCCCATGCTGTGCCGCGTAGGGGCAACTGCACGTGCAGGCAAGCACCCCAGGGCTCGCGTCGATGACGACGACGTACCCAATAGTGCCGCGGACGTGCGCCGTGATGCGCGTGCTGGTCGCGCGCGCGATCCGCACCGCACGCTTGTGGAAGTACGCGTCACCGCGCGTCTTGATCGGAAGTGAAAACGCGGCCGCGACCTGACGGGGGATCATCCCGGAAGCTACCGCGCGGCGTTGCCGTCTTCCATGTGGTCGAGTCCGCGCGTGTGGCCCACACCGTGACAACGGTTGCCGTCGCAGATACTGTTCGTGCATGAGTCCGCGCTTTCCGTCCGAATCGACACACGTCACCCTTGACGACCTGTACGGCGAGGAAACCGCTGAGTGGATGCGGCTGACCCCACAGCAACGCTGGGCCGAGTCCGTTCGTCTCGCCGCATGGCATCATGCCCTGGGAGGCACGAGTGATCCCGACCCAGATCCTTCGAGTCCTTTCCACGATGCGGCAGCACGACGTCAGCGCCCTGTTGATGGGGGGACAGGCCTGCGTGTTGTACGGCGCGGCCGAGTATAGCCGCGACCTCGACCTGGCGATTCTCGCGACGCCGGATGCGTTGTCGAAGCTGACAGCTGCGCTGACTGCTCTCCATGCCAGCACGATCGCGGTTCCATCGTTCGACGCGCGATTCCTCCTGCGCGGACACGCCGTCCATTTCAGTGTGCCCGACGAAATCTACGCGCCATTGCGTGTGGATCTGATGAGTCGCATGCGTGGCGTGGCCGACTTCGATGTCCTCTGGGAGCGGCGCACTACGATCGCCCTGCCGGATGGGACAGCGAATGGTGAAGTCCTCGTGGACGTGATGGCGCTCGAGGACCTCGTCGCCGCGAAGAAGACGCAGCGCGACAAGGACTGGCCGATGATTCGCCGTCTCGTCGACGCATCATACGCCGCGAGGGAGGAGCATCCGAACAGCGATCAGGTCGACTTATGGATCGCGGAGTTGCGCTCGTCCGCCTTTCTGCGTGAAGTCGTGGCACAATACCCCGACTCGGCCGCGCGCTCGAAAAGGCCGGCGGTTGCCGAGGTGTTGCGAGGCGGCGATGTGGATGCGGCGCTCAGGATGGAACAGGAGGCAGAGATGTCCGTCGATCGCGCGTACTGGATACCTCTACGCCGCGAACTCGAGGCGCTGCGACACGAAGTCCGCCGCGGCTGACCAGACGAACAGAAGCAGTGCAAATGCTGTCGCAACAGTAACGCGAGGGACCTGCCTCGCCGCGCGGCAACGGCGGAAGAGCAGGTCCCTCACTTCGTTCGAACGACGACATTACGCGGTCTTCACTTCGAGCTTCGGCCGGAACAGCACCGCAAAGATCACGAAGATCACCGCCGCGCCGATGGCCGGCACCTGCCAGATCGCCGTCCAGTCGTGCGTCGCCACACCGTCAGCTCCTGTCGTCGCATACTTGTTCACCACCACGCCGGACACCCACGCGCCGATGAGGTAGCCAACGCCATTCGTGACGAAGTTGATGAATCCCTGCGCAGCGGCGCGGATCTTCGGGCCGGCTTGCTGGTCCGTGTAGATCTGGCCCGCCACGAAGAAGAAGTCGTAGCAGATGCCGTGCAGCAGGATGCCCGCATAAATCAGCCACATCCCTGAACCGGCGTTGCCGTGGGCGAACGCGAAGTAGCGCAACGACCACGCGAGCATCCCGACCAGCATGATCCCCTTGATCCCGAAGCGCCGCAGCGCGAAGGGCAGCAGCAGCATGAACCCGATCTCCGACATCTGCCCGAACGTCTGGATGAACGCGGGCTCAGGCGCCTTGATCTCGTTCAAAAATGGATTCGTGAACGCGTAGTAGAACTGCAGCGGGATGCAGAGCAGGAACGACCCGAGCACGAAAGTGAAGAACGACGGGTTCTTAAGCAGCTGGAGCGCATCGAGGCCGAGCGCATCACGCACGCTGAACGGGGCACCCGCAGCTTTCGGTGGCGTGTGGGGCAGCATCAACGAGAAGACGCCGAGCACGAGCGAGGCGCCGGCGGCGATACGCATCGGCGTCGCCAGGGCATCGGCGTGCAGCACCTTGCCCACGATGATGCCCGCCACGATCCAGCCGATGGTGCCGAGCACGCGGATGATGGGGAAGTCGCGCGTCGCGTCGACGACGTTATGGAACGAGATCGAATTCGTGAGCGACAACGTCGGCATGAAGCACAACGCGTACAGCAGCAGCAGCGGATAGAAGCCACTCCACGTGGTCTGCATGGAGAGGAAGTACATCACCACGCCGCCCACGATGTGCAGCAGCGCGAGCAGCTTCTCGCTCGAGAAGAACCGATCGGCCACGATACCCATGAAAAACGGCGAGATGATCGCCGCGATGGCCATGGCCCCATACGCACTGCCGATCTGCGTATCGCTGAAGTGCAGCGTCTGTCCGAGGTACGTTCCCATCGTGACGAACCAGGAACCCCAGACGAAGTACTGCAAGAACATCATCATCGACAGACGCGTGCGAATCGCCGTCATGGAAATACCGGTGTGAAGAGGGACATGGTCCTCGGGCGAGATCAGGGAAGTCGTGGTTTCCAGACGCACCAAAAAAGGCTTTCGGTGCGGGCCAGACACAAGGGGCGTCGGGGCCATTTACACTTCCTCGCCCCCGATGCACACTAGCATCCCACAAAGGAGGCTCCCGTGCGTGGTCTGATGATGGACTCGCCGTTGACGCTGTCCGCCCTGCTGCGTCACGCCGAGCGCCTGCACGGCGATTGCGAGATCGTCAGCCGGCAGGCCGACAGGTCGCTGCACCGATACACCTATCACGACTGCCTCGAGCGGGCCCGCCAGCTCGGCGCAGCACTCCGCGGGCTCGGGCTCGACAACGGCGATCGCGTGGCGACGTTCGCGTGGAACCACCAGCGCCACCTGGAGGCATACTTCGGCCTGCCGGCGGCGGGATTCGTGCTGCACACGCTCAACCTGCGCCTGCATGCCGACGATCTCGCCTACATCGCGAACGACGCCGGGGACCGCGTGGCGATCGTCGACGAGGTGCTCTGGCCCGCGTTCGAGAAATTCGCTGGCCGCGCGGCATTCGAGCACGTCATCGTGATGACAGAGCATGGCGTCGCCCCCACCGGCACACTCGACTACGAGACACTCATCGCCTCGGCGGAGCCAGAGCCGTTTCCCGACCTGCGCGACGAACGCGAGGCGGCGGCGATGTGCTATACGTCAGGCACGACTGGAAAGCCGAAGGGCGTAGTCTACTCGCATCGCTCGCTGGTGCTGCACTCCATGGGCACGATCATCCCCGACGTACTCGGCCTCTCCAGCAGAGACGCCGTGCTCCCCGTTGTCCCCATGTTCCACGCCAATGCGTGGGGCGTGCCCTACTCGGCGGCGCTGGTAGGTGCGAAGCAGGTGCTGCCGGGCCGGTATCTCGATGCGCAGAGCCTTGTCGAGCTGCTGGCCGAAGAGCGCGTCACCGTGACGTGTGGTGTGCCGACCATCTGGCTCGGAGTGCTCGATTTCCTGAACGCGCACTCCGGCGAGCACGATCTCTCTGCGCTGCGCCACATGACGGTCGGTGGATCGGCGGCGCCGGAGGCGATGATCCGCGCGTTCGACGAGCGCCATGGCATCACGGTCCTTCAGGGCTGGGGCATGACGGAGACGTCGCCCGTGGCGTCGCTGAGCTCGGACCGTCCACAGACGGCCGGGTCGACGCCGACGGAGCGACAACACTATCGCGCGACGGCGGGACAGCCGTTGCCCCTGGTGGAGATTCGCGCCCGCGGTGACGACGGTCTGATCCCGTGGGATGGCGTGGCGATGGGCGAACTGGAGGTGCGCGGACCGTGGGTGGCCGCGGCGTATCATGGCCGCGATGCGGACGAGGCGTTCACTGCCGATGGCTGGTTCCGGACGGGCGATATCGTCACCATCGGGCCGAATGCGGAGCTCATCATCCAGGACCGCTGCAAGGATCTGGTGAAGTCGGGCGGCGAGTGGATCAGCTCCGTGCTGCTGGAGAATTGCCTGATGGGACATCCGAGTGTGGCCGAGGCGGCGGTGATTGCGGTACCGCATGCGCAGTGGGTGGAGCGTCCGCTCGCGGTGGTGGTGATGCGGGCGAACTGCGCTGCGGATCCGGAGGAGCTGCGTGCGTTGCTCGGCGACAGTTTCGCGAAGTGGTGGGTGCCGGATGCTGTTGTGTTCGTGGAAGCGTTGCCGCGGAATGGGACGGGGAAGGTGGTGAAGTCGGAACTGCGTGCGCGATATGATGCGCACTATTCGGCGGCTCGCGATTGAGTCATCGTTGTGACGAGCGTTGCCTGCCGTCATCCGTTCCCCCATCAGGCGAGAAAGGGACGATTCGAGTGGTGAAGGTTCTCGAACACCGATCGAACGGAGTGAACGGAATTGAACCAAAGAGCGACCCATGACCACTTCGTTCACCTGCACGCATAGCTGGACGCTCCCTGCAGCACCAGACGCAGTCTTTCGCGCGCTCACCGACCGCACGGAGCTCACGCAGTGGTTCGCTGAAGACGCGCAGATCGAGCCCAGGATGAACGGCGTGTACCGCTTCTGGGGACGACACACCCTCGGCACACCGGCACACGACGCCGCGCGACAGACCATCACGCGTTTCGCGCCGAATACCGCGCTCGCGTTCAGCTGGCCGATCAACGACGTGGATACGGACGTCGCCATCGCGCTCGATCCCGTCGACAAGGGAACGAAGCTCACGCTCACGCACGACGTCAGCGGAGACCTGGGCGTGCCGCGCCAGCGCGCCCTCATCGACGACCACTGGCGACTCGCGATCGGCAATCTCTTCACGCATCTCAGCGGCGGAACGCCGGTGATGCCGGACTACTTCGATCCGATGCCCGCAGTGCGCATCAAAGTGGCCATCGCCGCGCCGCAGTCCGTGGTCTTTCGCGCGCTCCTCGACCCAGAGGCACTCAACCGCTGGATGGACGCGGAGTCCGCCGAGGTCGAGCCGCGTGTCGGCGGGAAGTTCGATCTCCACTGGAGCTACAAAGTCGATGGGAAAGACGTCGCCGGCGGACCGACGACGATTCGCGAGTTGATCCCCGACAAAAAGCTCGTGCTCGGCTGGCCCGACTGGCGTGGCGACGCATCCGTCCCCGACCAGACGATCACCTTCCTGCTCGCCCCCGACGGCAAGGGTGGCACGACGCTTAGCTTCGTGCACGCCGGCTTCGGCCGCACCGCCGACATGAGCGACTACCAGTTCGGCTGGCAGGAATTCCTCGGCAAACTCGCCAACTCCTCGGAGCGACCATGATGCGCCTGATCCGATTCGGCATTCCCTTCGCCGTGCTCGTGGCGTGCACTCAGGCTCCACCTGCGGGCACCGCGTCCACGCCGCGGGCGCCGACTGTCAGTCTCGAGGCAGGCGCGCTCGCCGGCGCCGTGGACTCGAGCGGGGTGCTCCTCTTTCGCGGCATTCCGTACGCGACGCCGCCGGTCGGTGATCTTCGCTGGCGACCGCCTGCACCGGTGGCACACTGGTCCGGCACGCGCTCCGCTGCGCGCGCCGGAAAGAACTGCGTGCAGGACGCCATCTACGGCGACATCGATCCATTCGCCGCAGGCATCTCCGAAGATTGCCTCAACCTCAACGTCTGGACCACCGACCTCAATGCGTCGGCGCGGAAGCCGGTGATGGTGTGGATCTACGGCGGTGGCTACAACGCGGGATATGCTGATGAACCCAGGCACTACGGCGCGCACCTCGCACAGAAGGGCGTGGTCGTTGTGGCGCTGAATTATCGCCTGGGTGTCTTTGGCTTCTTCGCGCACCCGGGGCTCGCGGCCGAATCGCCGAATGCGTCGGCAGGCAACTATGCGATTCTCGACCAGATCGCCGCGCTCGAGTGGGTGCGCGACAACATCGCGCAGTTTGGCGGCGATCCCTCGCGCGTCACCATCTTCGGTGAGTCAGCTGGCGGCAGCAGCGTGGCCTCGTTGATGGCGTCGCCGCTAGCGAAGGGGCTCTTCCATCGCGCCATCCTCCAGAGCGGGAACGCCATCGGGAGTGCACGTCGCAAGGACTCCGTCTATGCAGAAGGTGTGCGGTTCGCCACGCTTCTCGGGGCGCCGAACGTGGACGTCGGCACCATCGCACGTCTGCGCGCCATCCCGACCGATTCGCTGATGCGCGCGTCGCGTCCCTCGGATGGCAAGGGCGGATTCACCTTCGTGTTCAACCCGAGGTTGGTGCGGGATGGGTGGGTGTTGCCGCTGAGCGTGGACTCCGCGCTGTCGCGCGGCACGGCGAATGTGGTGCCTGTCATCGTCGGTGCGACGGGCGACGAAGGCGATGCCGCCTATGCGTCGGCGCGTGCGTTCGCGCGCCTCGTCACAGCGCAGCGAGAGCCCGCATACCTCTACCTGTTCACGCGCGTGGGTGACGACAGCGTGAACCGGAAGCGTGGCGCGTATCACAGCGCCGACATTCCGTTCGCATTCGGGCTGCCAAAGCCACCCATCGCGTCAGCGGGCCACACTGCGTACGATGCCTCGCTCGCCGATGCGATGAGCGACTACTGGGTCGCGTTTGCGATGAAGGGCAATCCGAACTCCGCGGGTCGCCCGATCTGGCCCGTGTACGACCGAGAGACCGACGCCTACATGGAGCTGGGTCCGCAGGTGGTCGCGAAGAGCGCACTGCGTCGCATGGCGTACGACACGCTCGACGCAGCGGGCCGCGCGCGCGGCGACGTGCGTCCATGGAAGAACTAGGGCGCGCGATTTACCGGACGCGATTCTTCAGGATCTTTACGAATGACCGGCCGCGCAGCTCGTCGAGCGACAGGCCGGTCATGGCCAACGCTTCTTCCTCCGTGATGGCGGCGGAGTTCACACCTCGCAGGAAGAAGTTCAGCAGCCCCTGGCCGGTTGCCGCATCGTCGAACACATCGCCGACGAGCGTGGCCTGCGCGGCCTTGCCCACGAAGTTCGACAGCCGCGCCGCCGCGGCATCGATGCCGTCGAGGAAGAACGCGTACAGGGCGGCATAGCGCGTCACGAGCTGTGCGGGATGCAAGTCCCAACCCTGATAGAAGCCGCCGACGAGCGAATGCGTGATGTCGTCGAAATGCAGTTTCCACGCGGCATGCACGCTTGCGCGATTCTCGTCGTGCTGTCGCGACGAGAGCTCCGCGTCCTCGCGAGGACGATGGATGGGGACCGGCATCACGGTCGTCGAGCCGTCCGACAGCCAGAGCCCCGTGCCGGCCAGTGACACCTGCATCACGTCCTTCGCAAAATCGCACGCCGGATGACGCATGCGCTGGTGCGCCGCGGTGATGTTGACGCCAGCCGTGTAGTCGTACGTGCCGAAGTGCGCACCGGTGAGTCGGCCATCCGACACCGCGGGAATGCGCGGCAGCAGCGAGCGACCTTCCGCATCGAGGACGATCTGCGGGGTCTCGACCATCACCTCGAACCTGAGCGTGCCAGTCGCGAGGTGCAGCGCACTTTCGAGGCGGGCGAGTTCAGAGACGATGAACTCCACCTGTTCGATGATGACGACCTTCGGCACCGTGACGACAAAGTTCGCGGGCAAGCTGCCAGCGCGCTTCACCAATTCCGTGAGCACGATCTCGAGCGTCTGCATCGACCGCACGCGCAGCTCTTCATTCAGCGGCTTGATGCGAATGCCGATGAACGGCGGCAGCGATCCCTGCGTCATCCCGACCGCCAGCGCCTCAGCCACCGCGGCGGCATGTCCGTCCTCCTCGGCGTCTGGCCGATTGCCGTAGCCGTCCTCGAAGTCGATGCGGAAGTCCTCGACTGGCTCGCGCTGCAGCTTGTCCACGACGCGCTCGTGGATCTTCGCGAGCGCGGAATGATTCGCGATGCCGACCGCCTTGCCGAGCGTGGCGGCATCGGGCGCGTAGTCACGGAGCGCGCGCATGGCGACGTCGCCGAGTTTGCGCGCCATGTCCGGGACGAAAAGTTGCGCACCCCCGTATACCGTGTGTACCGGCTGTCGCGAGCCCGCTTCGCCGGGATAGCGCGCAGCGAAGGCGAGGTTGGCGGCTCGAAGGGCGTCCACAGTTCCGGCAGCAGGCATCGTCGTCATCCGTTGTAGATCTTTCCGCGCTTCAACCGATAGCGCTCGAGCACCGCTCGCGCTTCCGGGCGCAACACGTCGCGCACGATGGTGATGCCGCGGTCCTCGAGATACTTGTACGATGCAGGAAAGACAGGGCCTTCTTCGAAGTCGAGGCGCGATGCGTCCTCGCGCCCTGCGCCGTACACCACGCGTTTCACGCCACTCCAGAGCGTCGCGCCGAGGCACATGGCGCATGGCTCGCAGGAGGTGAAGAGCTCGTGCTGCGGCATGCCGGCGGCGCCGAGCGTAAATGAACCGAGCCGCCGGTTCGCCATCATGAACGCGACCATTTCGCCGTGCAGCGTGCAGTTGTCGAGGCGCACGACGCTGTTCATCCCAACGGCGACGAGCTTGCCGCTCGCGCCTTCGAAGATGGCCGCGCCGAATGGTCCGCCAGTCTCGCGCTCGACGTTCTCACTCGAGACGGCGATGGCGAGACGCATCTTCTCCTCGTCCGTCGCGTAGGTCCGCGTCCAATCGACGGTTTCGTTCACCCACGCTGGGTAGTCGACGTGAACCTGGAGGTCGGGCATGGGTTGAAACTACCCTAAGTGATGGCATCCCGCACTCGAATACAGCAGCAGACCAACGCAACGGAGCGGAAGGAGCACCGACTGCAGAATGTACTAACGGCACACGCACACGAGCTGCAGTAACTGTGTCTTTCTGCGTTGGCGCAGCCTGCGTCGTTCTGCGTGCGTCGTTTGGCTTCTTGCAGTTGTGCAGTTCTGTCACCCCGTCATCCCGTCATTCAACCGCTTGCGACACCGCCAATCAGCGCCCCATACTCCCACCATCTTCTCCCCTGAGTTGACATGCCAGCAGTCGGCACCAGCGTTGCGCGCAAGGATGGGATCGGCAAGGCCACCGGCGCCACCAAATACGCCGATGACATCACCTTTCCCGGCATGCTCCACGGCCGCACCATCCGGTCGACCATCCCGTGTGGACGCATCAAGAACATCCGCCTCGACTTCGACACCACGGGCTTCACCGTTGTCGACTACCGCGACATCCCCGCGAGCGGCCGCAACGTCGTCGCGCTCATCGAGGACGACCAGCCATTCCTCGTCGAGACGGACATCCGGCATCTCGCCGAGCCGATCCTCCTGCTCGCACATGAAAACCGCGAAGCGCTGCTGAACGCCAACGTCGTCATCGAATACGAGGAGCAGCCGCCCGAGCTCGACCTCGAACACTCCGCGACCGTCCTCAAGGCGCTCGCCATCGACAAAGGCAACGTCGACGCCGGATTCGCGTCCGCGGACGTCATCGTCGAAGGCACCTACCGCACCGGACATCAGGAGCACGTCTACATCGAGACAAACGGCATCATCGCCGATCCCGAGAACGGCGGCATCGCCGTGCACGGCTCCATCCAGTGCCCCTTCTACGTCCAAAAGGCGCTCAAGAGCCTGCTCGGCAAGGACGCCTATACCCGCGTCGTGCAGACGGAGACTGGCGGTGGCTTCGGCGGAAAAGAGGAGTATCCCTCGATGATCGCCGGACACGCCACGCTGCTGGCGCTCAAGTCCGGCCGCCCGGTGAAGATCATCTACGATCGCACCGAGGACATGGTCGCCACCACCAAGCGTCATCCGTCGATCGTGCGGCATCGCACCGGCGTGACGCGCGACGGAACGCTCGTCGCCATGGATGTGGACATCATCCTCGACGGCGGCGCGTACATCACGCTCAGCCCTGTCGTGCTGTCACGCGGCGGCATCCACGCTGCAGGCCCGTACCGCTGTGAGAACACGCGCATTCGCGGCAAGGCGATGTTCACCAACACGCCACCCAACGGTGCATTCCGCGGCTTCGGCGCACCGCAGACGCTCTTCGCGGTCGAGGCGCACATGGATCGCGTCGCCGAAGCGGTGGGCATGGATCCGGTGGCATTCCGTGAGCACAACGCACTCGTGCCCGGCGACACCACCGCCACAGGCCAGGTGCTCACCGGTGACACGAGCGCACTCGAGGTACTGCGCGAAGCCGTTCGTCGCTCCGACTTCCTGCGCAAGCGCGCCGAGTACACGGGGACGAACAAGGGAATTGGTCTGGCGCTGTTCTATCACGGATCCGGATTCACCGGCAGCGGCGAGCTGCGTCTCGCGTCGAAGGCCAAGCTCGAGCTCACGAAGACGGGCGTCCGCATCCTGGTATCGAGCACGGAGATCGGGCAGGGCACCCGAACGATGCACGCGCAGATCGTCGCCGACACACTCGACATGCCATACGAGCTGGTCGAAGTCGCGCAGCCCGACACCCAGCGCGTCCCCGACAGCGGACCGACTGTGGCGTCGCGCACCTGCATGGTGGTCGGCAGGATCCTGCAGCGATGCGCCGAGGAGATGAAGGAGAAGCTTGGCGTGCTGACGCCGGCGGAATACTTCGCGAAGTACGGCGCACTCGAGATCCTCAAGGAGCACGAACCGCCGGCGTGGATTCAGTGGAACGAAGACACCTACAGCGGCGACGCCTACGCGACGTACGCGTGGGGGTGCGATGTCGCCGAGGTGGAGATCGACCGCGACACGTATGAGGTGCGACCGCTGAAGATCACCGCGGTACAGGAATTCGGCACAGCGATCCATCCCGGTCTCGCACGCGGACAGATCGAAGGCGGCACCGCACAAGGGCTCGGCTACGCGTTGCTCGAGAGGGTCGTCATGAGCAACGGCGGCATGAGCAACGCGACGCTCACCAACTACACCATTCCCACAACGCTCGACACACCGGAGATGGACATCGCCATCCTCGACAATCCGTACGAGGACGGTCCGTTCGGCGCGAAGGGGCTCGGCGAGCTGCCCATCGACGGACCGGCGCCCGCGGTGATCAACGCCATTCGCCATCTCGCCATTGACGTCCGCGAGATCCCTGCCACACCCGAGATCATCCTGAGTGCATGCGCTTTACGCTGAATGACAACCCCGTCGACGTGAGCGCACCGCCCATGAAGCGGCTGCTGGATGTGCTGCGGGAGGAGTGCGGGCTCACCGGCACGAAGGAAGGCTGCGGCGAGGGCGAGTGCGGCGCGTGCACCGTGCTCGTGGACGGCATAGCCGTCGTGTCGTGTCTCGTCCCCTTCGCGCAGGTCGATGGGTCGAGCGTGAAGACCATCGAAGGGCTCGGCGACAACCATGCGCTTCAGCACCATTTCATGAACGAAGCGGGAGCACAGTGCGGCATCTGCACACCGGGCATGATCATGGTGGCGTCCACGCTGCCGACAGATGCGTCGCTCGAGGAGATACGCGTCGCGCTCGCCGGGAATCTCTGTCGCTGCACGGGCTACGAGGCGATCTACCGAGCGATTCAGAAGGCGAATGAGCAGGCGGCACAATGAGATCCGCCACTTCGCCGCTCACCATCGCGACGCCGCGCACCCTCGACGACGCCCTCTCGATGCTCCGCGACACGCCGCTCGTGCCCATCGCTGGCGCGACGGATCTCTATGTCGGGCTCAATTTCGGAACGCTCGCTTCGCAGCACTTCATGGATCTCACGCGCATCGATGCGCTGCGCGGCATCGACGTGCGTGACGAGACACTCGTCATCGGCGCGGGCACGACCTTCACGGCGCTGATGCAGTCGGTCACGGTGCAGACGCGGTTGCCGATGCTCGTTCAGGCTTCATCGCAGGTCGGTGGCGTGCAGATCCAGAATCGCGGAACACTCGGCGGCAACATCGCGAATGGCTCCCCGGCGGGCGATTCGCTGCCGGTGCTCGCGGCGAGCGATGCGATCCTCGTGCTGCGCAGTGCGAGCGACGAGCGACGCGTTCCCTTCACGAGCTTCTACACGGGATATCGTACGTCCGTCCTGCGCGCCGATGAGTTGATCGTCGCCGTCGAGGTGCCGTCGGTCGTCGGTACGCAGTGGTTCAGGAAAGTCGGCACGCGTGCGGCGCAGGCGATCTCCAAGCTGGTCATCGCGGCGGTGCGCTCGGATGCGCCGCGTATCGCGATCGGCAGCGTGGCGGCGACGACCATTCGTCTTCCGCGCACGGAGGCGGCGCTCGCATCGGGCGCGAGCATCGATGACGCGGTGAATACGCTCGAGGCGGAGATCACGCCGATCGACGACGTGCGGTCGAGCGCGGACTATCGTCGCCAGGTGGCGGGCAATCTGCTGCGACGCTTCTGGGCGGACACTGCCTGACTTGAAAGCACTCAGCATCCGAAGCACGCGAATCCTCCTCGACGGAGAGCTGCGACCCGCCACCGTCACGATGCGCGATGGCGTGATCGCGGCCATCGGTGACGACAGCGCCACAGGTGAAATCACCGACGTCGGAGACGACGTCGTCATGCCAGGGCTCGTGGACACTCACGTCCACGTGAACGAGCCGGGTCGCACGGAATGGGAAGGCTTTGCGAGCGCCACACGCGCCGCCGCGGCGGGCGGCGTGACCACGCTGTTCGACATGCCGCTCAACAGCATCCCGGCAACGACCACACCCTCGGCGCTCCACGCAAAGCGCGACGCGGCACGTGGGCGCAGCGTCGTGAACGTCGAGTTCATCGGCGGCGTCGTACCCGGTAATGCCGGCCAACTCGCCGCACTTCACGCCGAGGGCATCACGCTGTTCAAGTGCTTCCTCGTCCCATCCGGCGTGGACGAATTCCCCAACGTCACCGAAGCCGACCTCCGCCAGGCATTGCCGATTCTCGCCGCACTCGACGCCACGCTGCTCGTACACGCCGAGTTGCCGGAGTACATCGTCGCCAATCCAGCCGGCGATCCGCGGTGCTACGCCACCTATCTCTCCTCGCGCCCGCACGAGGCCGAAACCGCGGCGGTGGCGTTGGTCATCCGGTTGGCCGAAGAGTTCAGCGCGCGCGTGCACATCGTGCATCTGTCGTCAGAGCACTCGCTTCCGCTCATCGCCGCCGCACGAACGCGCGGTGTCCGCATCACCTGCGAGACCTGCCCGCATTACCTCGTCTTCACTGCTGAAGAGATTCCCGATGGCGCGACCGAGCTCAAGTGCGCGCCGCCGATTCGCTCGGCAGCCACGCGCGATGCACTCTGGAGCGCGCTCATTGCTGGGGAGATCGACCTCATCGCCTCCGACCACTCGCCCTGTCCCCCCGCGATGAAGGAGCAACAGCTCGGCGACTTCCTTCAGGCATGGGGCGGCATCGCATCGCTGCAGCTCGGCTTGCTCGCCGTCTGGCACGAGGCGCGACAGCGTGGTGTAAGCATCGCGCAACTCTCGGAGTGGATGTCCGTCGCGCCCGCCCGACTCGCCGGCTTAAAAAATTCTAAGGGGAAGATCGCCCCCGGCTACGAT
>JBBQDT010000090.1:0-16407 GCA_038319955.1 Gemmatimonadales bacterium
GCAGCAATGTCCCTTGTCGACGTCGCCCTCGCCCTCCCGCTGTTCCGCACGTTCACCTACAACGTTCCGGACACCCTCACGGGAAGCGTCGCACCCGGCTCGCGCGTCGTCGTTCCCTTTCGCAACAGGAACGAGCTCGGCATCGTCGTCGGCGACGCGGCTCCGCGCGAAGGTACGAAGATCAAGGACGTCGTCTCTGCACCGGACGACGCGCCCGTCATGGACGAGCCCATGCTCGCCCTCTGCCGCTGGATCGCCGACTACTACATCGTGCCCCTCGGCGTCGCGCTCCGCAGTGCATTGCCAGCATTGCTCACTGGCGTCAACGTGCCGATCCCGCCGCGCAAGACGCGCCGCGTCGTCGAGATCACGCAGGAGCTCACGTCGCTCATGCAGCGCGACGAGATCTTCAAGCGCTCGAAGCAGCAGCGCGCGCTCTATGAGCTGATCGAGCAGCTCGGCGGCCGCGCCGCGGTGGAAGTCCTGAATGAGCAGCTCAAGTTCTCGAGCTCCGTGCTCAACAAGCTCGCCGAGCGCAACCTCGTCGCGATCAGCGCCGAGACGGTGGAGCGCGACCCGTTTCTCACGCGCGCGCAACGCAAGCCCGACACGCACACGCCCACCGACGCGCAGGCGCACGCCATCGCGCAGCTCGCCCGCGCCGAACCCGGCCACGTCGCGCTGCTGCACGGCATCACCGGCAGCGGCAAGACGCTCGTCTACCTCGAGCTGCTGCGTCGCGTGGTGCTGGAGGAAGGAAAGTCGGCCATCGTGCTCGTGCCCGAGATTGCGCTCACTCCACAGACGGTGGACCGCTTTCGCGCGGTCTTCGGCGACCAGATCGCCGTGCTGCACAGCGCCCTCTCCGACGGCGAGCGATATGACGCCTGGCTCGCCCTCCGGCGCGGTGACAAGCGCATCGCCGTCGGCGCACGATCGGCCATCTTCGCGCCGCTGCGCAACCTCGGCGCGATCATCGTGGACGAAGAGCACGAGTCGAGCTACAAGCAGGGCGAGGCACCGCGCTATCACGCGCGAGAAGTCGCCATCGTGCGCGCACGCGCCGAGGGCGCCGTCGTCGTCCTCGGCAGCGCGACGCCGAGTCTCGAGAGCTGGACCAACGCGGCGTCGGGAAAGTTCGAGCTGCTCACGCTGCCCGATCGTGCCGGCGGTGCACGACTTCCCACCGTGCACGTCGTCGACCTGCGGACGGACAAGCCGAAGCCCAAGCCGAGTGATGCCGCCGAGGCCGACGCCGCGTTCGCCTTCGCCATCAGCCGGCCGCTCGAAGACGCGCTCACCGCGCGTCTCGCGAAGGAGGAGCAGAGCATCCTGCTGCTCAATCGCCGCGGATACTCGGCGTTCGTGCAATGCGGCACGTGCGGTGATGTCGCCGTCTGTCCGAACTGCAGCATCAGCCTCACGCACCATCGCACGCCGGAGCAGCTCGTCTGTCACTACTGCCAGCACGCCGAGCCGCTGCATCTCACGTGCAACAAGTGCGGCGGCATGCGCCTGCGCCAGCGCGGGCTCGGCACGCAGCAGGTCGAGCGACTGCTGAGCGAGCGCTATCCGAGCGCGCGCATCGCCCGCATGGACGTGGACACAACGAGCGGAAAGTGGGCGCACACCGAGATCCTCGACCGCGTCGGCGCCGGTGAGGTGGACATCCTGCTCGGCACACAGATGATCGCGAAGGGGCTCGACTTCCCCAACGTGACGCTCGTCGGCGTGATTGACGCCGACATCGGCATCAACCTCCCCGACTTCCGGGCCAGCGAGCGGTGCTATCAGTTGCTGAGCCAGGTCGCCGGACGGGCGGGTCGTGGTCCCAAGGGCGGGGAAGTGTTCATCCAGACGCGCTCGCCGTCGCACCATGCGGTCAAATGCGCCGTGACGCATGACTACCACCGCTTCGTCGCCGAGGAGCTGGCTGGCCGCGCACATCCGGCGTATCCGCCCAACGTGCGCATCGCGAACATCGTGGTGAGCGGTACGCAGGAGGATGCCACGGCCCGTCTCGCCACGAGTGTCGCGGCGTGGCTGCACAAGCTACTGCGGGCGAGGCCGGCGGCCGGTGTCAGCGTCATTGGTCCTGCTCCCTGTCCTGTGGAGCGCGTCAAGAACCGATGGCGCTGGCACGTGCTCATCAAGGCCGAGCGTCCCCAGGACCTGGGGCGGATCGGGCGCTATCTGGCGCAGAAGTTCGAGGTGCCCAAGCAGTTCGGCCTGCGCATGACGCTCGACCGGGATCCGGTGGCGCTGCTCTAGCTACGCCGGTCGGCCGGCGGTCCCGCTATCGCCGCCCAGCCGCTTATCTTTGGAGCGTGACCTCCTTCAAACATCCCGACTTCACGGCGCCGGCCTTTGCCTCGGCGCCCGACGCCCGGTTCGCTCCAGCACCCGCTGACGGCGTCCTTCCTGAAGGTTTCTTCTCGACTACCAACCTTCCCACCTACGTCCGCGTGAACGGCACGTGGCGCATGCCCCGCGAGCCGCGCATGGATTCGGCGCTGGTGCTCGACGCCGACGACGTGCTCTGGGTTCGCGAAGGGCGACGGCTCAGGAAGGGCGATCGCGTTGCCGTCGGGATGGCGGAGGACGGGCGCGAGGGCATCTACGTGGACGTCGCAGGCTTCCTCGGCGAGAAGGAAGATGGCGAGTTCAAGTTCATGGCGAGCGAGGTCTCGCGCGAGAAGCCCATCGACTACGCGCTGATGGCGCGCATCCTGATCGACGAGCGCGATCGCGGCGGCTATCCCGTGTGGGTCACCGGGCCGGCGCTCGTGCATTCGCGCGCGCGCAACGACTTCGTGTTGTTCATCCAGAACGGATTCGTCGGCGCGCTGCTCGCGGGCAACGCGGTCGCGGTGCACGACATCGAGGCGTCCATCTTCGGCACGACGCTCGGCATGACCGGCGAGGGCGAGTCCACCCAGGGTGGACACGCCCTGCACATGCGCGCCATCAACAAGGTGCGGCAGGCCGGCTCGATCAAGGCGGCGGTGGACAATGGCACCATCACGAGCGGCATCATGCACGCGTGCGTGACGAACGACATTCCGTTCGTGCTCACGGGTTCCATTCGCGACGATGGGCCGCTGCCCGACGTGATCACCGATGCGCTCGAGTCGCAGGACGCCATGCGCGCGCATGCCATCAAGGCGACCATGGCCATCCTCATCGCCACGGCGCTGCACGCCATCGCGACGGGGAACATGCTGCCGGCGTTCGTCACGGAGCCCGATGGCTCGCTGCGCGAGCTGTCCACCATCTGCGTCGACTCGCTCGAATTCGTGGTGAGCAAGCTGAAGGACCGGGGCACGCACCAGGCGTTCGGTGTGGTGACGAACGCGCAGGACTTCATGCACATCCTCCGGCTGTACGTCGAGCGTGAGCTCGATCAACGAAGCGCGGCAGCGCCGGTCACGGCGGCACCGGCAGCGGTGACGGGATGACGGACGAGACCCGCGATCGCTTTCTTGCAGCCATCGCGAAGCAGATCCCAGCCGAACGGGTGATCGAGATCCATCTCTTCCCGGGCATCCGGCAGGGCGGCACGGAGAGCGGTGTCGCGGTTGTGGCAGCGGCACGCGAGCCCGAACCGTCGCTCGATGTGGACGGCGGATTCGTTCCACCCTCCGCCTTGGCGGAAGCGGCGGATATGGAGACGACGGCCGAGGCGGTCGTCAACGACCAGCTCACCGACGAGGCGGCATTCGTCGCGGACGAGACGATTGACGCAGCGACGAGCGACGCCATCGCCGATGCGTCGCCGTACGCGGACGTGGTCTTGCCGCCCGAGGAGGCGGCGTCGGAGGATTTCGAGTACATCGCTCCTCCACCGGCGTCGCGGTACATCGTCTACAGCGCGAGCTATCGGCTCACGCTCAAGGGCCTCGATCGCGGCAAGTGGGAGGTCATGGTCACAGAAGAGGCCGACGCGCCCCTGTTGACCATCGATGCGGTTGTCCGCGGCGTGCACCGTCGCTCCGGCGACGTGGACGAGACGGTTCGCCTGTCAGGCGATGAATTTCGCGCGGCGCTTCCCGTGCCAGTGACCGCACCCTGACCTGACCGATCGTGTCAGGGTGCGACCACGCCGGCGATCGCAGCCTGCACTGCAGCGACATCCGCCCCGAGATCCTTTCCATCGCTCCCTCGGCCGCGATACGATGAGCCGGCCCCGAGCCGCAGGTCCGCGCGGCTCGTGAAGCCCACACTCCCGGCGCTCCGAACGGTCGCGTTGGATGGATAGCCGCTGGCATCCGCAGTGACGATCAGGTTGTTGCGAAGGCCGCCTGGCATGAAGGCGGCGATCGTCGCCGGCGTTGCGAGGCCAGGCCCCTTCACGCCGTACTGTCCGCCGCTGATGATGTTGTCGCGAAAGACCAGCCGCACCGGTGGCTCGGTGGCCGGCCCACCGAACGTGATCGCCGAGTTGGTGGCGTCGAGCACCGTGTTGTGCGCGATCACGAGGTCGATCGGGTTGTTGTTGATCAGGAAGCCGCGGCCGTCGCCATTGAACGGCGCGACGTCGATGCCGCTCACGATGTTGTCCGTGATGGTCACGCGCGTCATGGCCACCTGCGTGCTGGCGTCGTGCCCCGTGAGGGCGAATCCGGAGCCCGTGTTGCGAATCACGTTGAAGCGAAACGTGATGTCCTTCGCCACGCACCACGGGCAGCGGCTCTCCTGATTCACCGACTTGAGCACGATGGCGCTGCCCCCCTGGCCATCCTGCCAGTTGTTCTCGAAGACGTTCCCTTCGACGAGCACGCGTTGGGCGTTCTTGATCTCGAAGAGGTTCTTGACGAGCCACTTGCCCTTCCAGCTCGTCGGCTTGAAGAGGTGGTTGCGGCGAATCTCGATGTCGGAGGGGATGACGCCATTCACGCGTGGGTCGCCGCCACCCCAGTTGATGTTCTCGCCCGACGCCTCGAGATAGTTGTTCACGATCTTGAAGGGGCCGGGTCCGCTCCAGCCGGCGATCGCCTGGGCGTCGGCACCCTGCTCGTGACAATCGCTGATGTACGAGTCGATCACGGCGCTCGACGCGCCGTTCAGCCCAACGCAGCGCCGGTTGGTCCCCGTCGCCGTGCCGTGGATGTACATGCGGTCCAGCACGAGGTCGTGCGGCATCTGCGCGAGCGTGGTCTCGTACGACGTACCAAGCCGGATCAGCCCCGTGTTGGGGATGGACGCCGGCACTGACACATCAAGGGCGATGAGCCGGAAGTGATGCGCGCCGTCCGCCGTGGCGAACGCACCTAAATTCGAGGTGCTGAGGATCTTCGGCAGGTTCGCCGCGGCGGCGGCCTCCGGCGACATCCGCGTCCCTTCGGCCGGCACGCCGGTCATATTCGCGGGACGGATGACGATCCAGCACGCACCGGACTTCTTCGGCAGGATGAAGTTGCCGGAGAACGTCGCACCATTCGCGAGCGCGATGACGTCGCACGGCTTGGCCCTGTTCATCGCCGCCTGCAGGTCGCCGCCGGCAGGCACCGTGATCGTGGCGCCGCTCGTCGCCGGCATCGTCGTGTCGAGATAGGTGCGCGGCAGTTCGGCCGGCGTCTCCACCACCGATGACTGCAAGCCCAGCACTGCGAACAACGCAAGCCACCGCATCGCCTACCTCCGCTTCCGGAAGATCACTGCTCCGACCTGCCCGGTGTATGTCCCAACCAGCGAATCTCCCTGCTGCGTGCCGATGAACGTCGCCAACCGCCGCCGCGAATCCTGGCCGAGCAGGAACTGCAACTCGATGCGCCCACCATCGCGCGCGCCGGCGATTCCATCGCGCAGCGTTCGCGTGCGGTCGCGCGAGTACCAGCCGCTCAACGACGTCGGCGGGCCTGCTGTCTCCACGTACACTCGAAAGACGTCCACGATCCGCTGCGGGGTCGACGGCGCCTGGAGAAGCTCGTACTCCCCTTCCAGCGACGGCTCCCGGGGCTGTTGCGTCACGTCGAGTGTGCGCACGATGAGCGTGACGGCGGAGCCGAACAACCCGATGCCGCCCGAGATGCGATTGATGATCCCCGAGCCGGTGAAGGGGTCGTTGCGCGAGCGGTAGTAGTCGAAGTAGTTGGTGTCCACTGCGTACAGCGTCACGGCCTGCTGGAATCCGGGGATGAACACGCGCTGGAGGTCCGACGCGAAGAAATTCCGCAGGCTGCCCGGCAGTGCGAGCTTCGTCGTGTCGCTGAACAGCTGAAACGCGCTGAACGGCGTCTCGATGCGCAGTCCGTACGACCTTGCGCCCTGCACCTTGCCCCACGCGAGCTTCACACTGTCGCGATCGCGATCGAAGGTCGTGATGGTCTGCGCCGCGGCATAGGGCGGCGCGTTCGGCACCACGGTGGTCCCGGTGACGACGGCGCCATCCGTCGCGCGCACCGTGAGCGTATAGCGCGCGCCGGCTCGGATCGGCGTGCTCCCAACGCCGGCAACCACCTCATAGCGCCCCTGTCCGTACGTCACGGCGCGGCCCGGATACTTGCGCTCGAGGCCCGTGAAAGTGCCATCAGGTCCCTGGATGCGGACGCTCGCCCCGGCGACCGGCACTCCGCCGCCACTATTGATCGGATCGAGCGGATCGTAGCGCACGTTGTCCGGCACTGTCACCGCTCCGGTGAGCGTGCGCTCGAGCAACACTTCCTGGATTGTCGCGTTGGGATCGAGCACGGCATGCACCACGACCTGCGCCGGCGCCACCGCGATCACCTGCTTGTCGAACTCGCATCCGCTCGCCGCCGCAAGCAGCGCCAACGCCGCAATTGCCGGCCGCATCAGAACACCACCGTCATGCCGACGCTCGGCAGGAAGGGAAACTGTGATTCCGCCTGGCGCGTGGGCGGGTTGTTGGTGTAGTCGAAGGTGTAGATGAACACGTTCTTCGCATTGTATGCGTTGACCACGCTCAGGTACGGCGTCACCTGCATGCCCCGCCACCGCATGACGCGCGACAGGCTGAGGTCGAGTCGCTGCGAGAAGGGATACCGCTGCGAGTTGCGCGGACCGCCCACCGGCTCCAGCTCGCCGTCGCCACTGCGGTCGCCGTTGTACTGGTGCGTGCGCGGATTGTAGTTGCGACGTACCAGCTGCCCGATGATGTCGGTGTACGGCGTGCCCGTGGACAGCCCGAAGCGCGCACCGAACGTGTAGCGCGGTCCGAGCTTCCAGGTGCCGACGAGATTCAGGTTGTGCCGGCGGTCGTGGCCCGGCCAGAATGTGGTCGTGTCGCGCGTGCGCGAGCTCACGCCGTACGTGTACGCGAGCCAGCCGCCGAATGGTCCGATCTCGAGCTGGCGCAGCAACACGTCGAAACCGTACGACACGCCCCGCGTGTCGATGAACTCGTCACCGCGCACGGCCGGATCGTCGGACGTGTTCTGCTCGAGCACGTGATCATATCGCTTGACCCACGCCTCCACACGCGCGAAACGCAGCGGGGAAATCCAGTGCTCGAGGCCGAGCACGTAATGCTGTGCGCGCGACACGGCGTTGAATTCATCGCTCGCCACCCAGAAGTCGAAGATGCGCACCGGGATATCTTCGCGATTGAGCGAGTGCAGCCACTGCGCGTAGTTCCCCGCCGCAACGCTGAGCGCGAGGTCCGGCGTGACGAAATACTTGAGCGCGATGCGTGGCGACAATCCCGTCCACGAATTGCTGCTGAAGTGCTCCATCCGCAGACCCGCCTCCGCGATCAACCGCCGCGAGGGCTTCCACTGCTCCTGATAGTAGACCGCGCTCGCCGTCGGATGCTGCGCGAGGTCGAACAGATCGGCTTCCGACACTGTCGACCGCACGGTGTAGCGGATGGCGTACCCCGACGCCTCGTAGCCGAGCTTCCGCTCGTGCGCTCCACGATTCCAGTGGAGATTCCCCGCGACGCGCAGCTCGTGCACGCTGTTGGACAGTGTCAATGCACCGTCGGCCAGGTCGAGCCCAGTCCCGAACCGCGTGAACGACACATGTTGCTCGGCGCCAACGCTGTCCGCCGCACCGAACAGCGGCAGCCGCGCGTTGTCGCGCCAGCTGTCGCGCAGCGTGACGCCGATGAGCTGGTTCGCCCAGCCGAAGGTGAAGGTGCCGCCGCCGCCACCCGCCGTCGCGGAGTCGTTGAAGATCTGAAAATCCCCATCGAGCACGTCGGCGCCGCTGTATGCCGTCGTCTCGAGACGAAGATTGCCCTTGCCGAGCGCGCGGACGCCGCGAAACTGCGCGTCGGAGAAGTGATACGGGAATGTCCGGTCTGACAGCGCGGCCACCAGCTTGTCGGCATACGTGCGCCGCCCCGAGAGCGTCCAGCCCGAACGCATGTCGGCACTCGCGCTGCCGATCGACAGGCTCGACGAGATCACGGAGACGCCGAGTGAGCCATGCAGGCCAGTGCGCTCCGCGTCGGCCGACTTGACGTCGAGAATGCTCGACAGACGGCCGCCATATGCCGCGCCGAATCCGCCCGTCATCAGGTCGATCGAGCCGACCGTCTCATCGAGGAACGTGCTGAACAACCCGCCGAGGTGAAAGGGATTATAGATCGGGTATCCGTCGAGGAGAATGAGATTCTGGTCCGACTCGCCGCCGCGCACGTTGTACCCCGACGAGAAGTCGTTGCGTGCATTCACGCCAGGCAGCAACTGCACCGTGCGCAACACGTCGGGCTCACCGATGGACGGAAGGTTCTTCACCGAGCTCGGCGTGAGCGAGACGCCGCCGACGCTGGGACTCAGCTCGAAGCGGTCGCGCTCGGGTGAGCGCGCGCGCGCCCGCACGGCGCCAAGGGTCACCGGCGCACTGGCCACATGGAGGAGCAGTGTGGTCGTTGCGCCAGCACGCACGTCGACGAGACGCTCGATGGACCGCGTGCTCAACTGCCGCGTGCGCAGCGTGTACATGCCCGGCGCGAGGTCGGCGAGCGTGAAGTGCCCGGCGTCGTCGGTGAGCGTGCCGCGGCCACTGCCGTCGAGCGTGACGGCGACTCCGCGCCGCGGCTCGCCGGACGCGCTGTCGAGTACGACGCCTTCGATGGCCCCGCGCGTCGCGGCCTGCGCTCCTGCACGCGTGGCCGAAGCGAGGAGAATGGGGATGACCAGTGCGAGCGTGCGCGCGAACAGTTGGGTGCGACGATACATTTCGCAGAGGCGGGACGTGGCGAGTCTGCCACGCGTCAGAGTCAAGATACAGGCAGGACCATGGCGTTGTTCCACGCCGTCACTTCACTCTCGTGGCTGAACCAGCATCAATTGGCCTTGCCCTGGCGTTCACTGCCGGGCTGTTGAGCTTTCTCTCCCCGTGCATCCTGCCGCTCATCCCGAGCTACCTCACGTTCGTCACCGGCGTGGGATTCGAGGATCTCACTCGGGCGCGCCGCTCGGCGCTGCTCCACGCCGTCCTGTTCGTCTGCGGCTTCACGCTCATCTTCATCGCCCTCGGCGCCTCCGCCACGCTGATTGGCCGCGTGCTGCTCCACTACCGGGTGTGGATCACTCGCCTCGGTGGAGCGTTGGTCGTGGTATTCGGGCTGTATCTGCTCGGCGTCATCAGGGTCGCCGCATTCGACCGTGAGCGACGGGTGCACCTCGCCAGCAAGCCGGTGGGTTACCTCGGCACGGTGCTGGTGGGTGTGGCGTTCGGTGCGGGCTGGACACCGTGCCTCGGCCCCATCCTTGGCGCGATTCTGACGTACACGGCCGCCACCGCCGACCTCGCGCGCGGCTTGCCGCTGCTCCTGGCATACTCGTTAGGGCTGGCGCTGCCCTTCCTGCTCGCGGCCGTGGCAGTCGAGCGCTTTCTGGAGACTGTGCAGCGTTTTCGGCCGCACCTCGCACGCGTGTCGCAGGTGAGTGGCGCGCTGCTGATCGTGGTGGGCGTGCTGATGATGTTCGACTACTTCACGATCCTCGCGTCATATCTCCAGACGCTGACGCCCGACGTGCTCAAGAACAGAATCTGAGAGACGAGGGCCGCGCCGTGCGGTTATGCACCCAACAAGTCGGCAGTGATACGCAGGAGGTCCCGCGCCGGCACGGGCTTCAACAGCACGGCCGCGCATCCCATCTCCTTGCATCGCGCGACGATGTCCGGCTCGTCGCGCCCCGTGAGCGCCACGATGACGCGCGGCACCACGCCGCTGGCGGTCAGCAGCGCGAGGACCTCGAAGCCGTCACCGTCCGCCAGCCCCAGATCGAGCAAGAGCAGATCGACAGGGTCGGACGACGCGATGTCCACGATCTCCGCCACATGCCCCGCGATGCTCACGCGATGGCCCGTCTCACCGAACAACACGCGCATGGCATCGCACACGAGTTGGTTGTCCTCGGCGACGAGGACGTGCGGTTTGTCGGTCACGCGACGTCAGTCGGGATACGGGATCGTGAAGTAGAAGCGGCAGCCTTGTCCGAGCTCGCTCTCGAGCCAGATCCGGCCACCGTGCAGCTCCACGAGCTTGCGCGCGATCGTGAGGCCGAGGCCTGTGCCGTGATGCTGGCGCGACGCGCTGCTGTCCACCTGCGCGAACTCGCGGAACACCAGCTCGTGGTGCGAGCCGTCGATGCCGATGCCCGTGTCGCCAACTTCCACCACGCACTCCATACCGTGCGGTCCCTCGGACCTGGACGCGCGCACCCAGACGCGACCGCCATTCGGCGTGAAGTCGATCGCGTTGCCGAGCAGGTTGCCCACGATGTGCGAGATCTTCTCGCGATCCGCCGTCAGTGGCTCGAGGTCGTCCGGCAATTCCGCCTCGAGCCGCACACCCTTCTTGTCCGCGAGGGACTCGTTGAGCGCGGTCAACTGCGCCAGCACGTCGGTGAGCTGGAACTGCGACCACGTGATGGTCAGCTGGTTCGCGGCGCCTCGCGCGTACGTGAGAATCTCACCGACTTGCTCGAGCAGCTGGCGTCCCCCGTTGATGATTCCGCCGATGCTTTCGATCTGGCGGTCCGAGAGCGGACCGAGAATGCCATCGCGCAGGATCTCCGCATGCGTGATCACCGCGGTGAGCGGGGTGCGCAGGTCGTGCGAGATGTTGGAGAGGAATTGCGTCTTGAGCGTGTCGCGCGCCTCGAGCTCGGCGATGCGCTCGAGTGCGAGCCGCAACTGCGATTCGAGCGGAACGGCGCGAACGTCGGCCGGCGAATTTGGCGTGAGCGGAGAGGGCACCGACGGATCGAGACGAGGCATGATCACAATTTTACAGTATGACGCCGGGGTCGCCAGTGGGATGGCGCTCCCGGGACAGGGCGGCACTCAGCTTGGGAACGTTCGGCGGTCGTATCAGACGACGCCCACTTCGGTCTCGATGGCTTCCTCGAGCTGCTGTCGGCTGAGCAGAGCGGAATAGCGCCCACCTGCCGCGATGAGCACATCGTGCGTGCCTTGCTCCACTATTCGTCCGCGATCGAGCACGATGATCCACGATGCGTCGCGCACGGCGCTCACACGGTGCGATGCGATCACCGCGGTTCGTCCGGCCAGCGTGCCGCGCAAGCCGCGAAGGATCTCGGCCTCGGTGTGGGTGTCCACCGCGGACAGTGCATCATCGAGCAGCACGATACGGGGACGCCGCGCGAGCGCGCGCGCCAGCGCGAGCCGCTGCTTTTGCCCGCCGCTCAGGTTGATGCCGCGCTCGCCGAGCATGGTGCCGTAGCCGAAGGGGAATTCGTCGACGGTCTCGCCGAGCTGCGCCACGTCGGCCGCCCAGAGATGTTCGGCCGCCTCCTGCTCACCGGATGCGCGCGACTCGCCGGCGAGCGTCTCGCCTTCCGTGGTGCGCTCGATGAGTACATGCGCCTCGTCGCCGTACGCGAGATTCGACGCGATGGTATCGCTGAAGAGGAAGCTCTCCTGCGGCACGTAGCCGATCTCGCCGCGCAGCTCACTCAGCGACAACTCCTTCAGCGGGATACCGTCGATGAGGATCTCGCCTTCCTGCGGATCGCTCAATCGCGGAATGAGGTCGATGAGCGCGCTCTTGCCGCTGGCCGTCGCGCCGACGACAGCCAGCGTGCCGGCGGCAGGCACGGTGAACGAGACGTTCCGCAGCACCCAGCGCGGTTCGGCGCCCTGCTCGCAAGGAAAGTGAAAGCCGACGTCACGAAAGGTGATCGCGCGTCCGCCGTGCGCCGGCGGTAACGGTCGTGGGGAGGACGGCGACGTGATCGCCGGCTTCGCGTCCAGCACGTCGAGGAGCCGGCCCATCGATGCCGCGCCGCGCTGGAACAGGTTGATGACCCACCCCAGCGCGATCATCGGCCAGGTGAGGCTCGTGAGGTAGAAGCCGAAGGCGACGAACGCACCCACGGTGATCGTTCCGCGCACCGCGAGCGAGCCTCCCACACCCAGCACCACCGCCACGCTCAACCCCGCGAGCAATCCAAACATCGGGTTCATCATGCCGTACAGCTTCGCCAGCGCGATGTTCTTGACGACGTATGTCTCGTTGAGCGCAAGGAAGCGCGCGATCTCCGCATCTTCCTGCCGATAGGCCCGCACGACGCGCACGCCGGCGAAGTTCTCCTGCGCCTGAGTGGTGAGGCGACTGAAGTGCTCCTGGACAGCCTCGAACCGGCGGTGGATGGCCCCGCCCATCTTGATCATGATGATCGGGAGCATGATCATCGGCACGAGCGCGAGCGCGGTGAGCCTGCCGTCGATGCGCAGCATGAAGATCAGCGCGAAGGTCGCCCCGAAGATCGTGTTCGTGAGGTACATGATCGCCGGCCCCGCGGCCATGCGCACCGCGCTCAGGTCGTTGGTGAGACGAGCCATGAGGTCGCCGGTGCGCGTGCGACCGAAGTAGCCGGGGTCGAGCGTGGTGAGATGCTCGAACAGCGCCTGGCGCAAGTCGTACTCGATGTAGCGGCTCAGCCCGTTCAGCACCTCGCGCATCCAGTAGCGCAGCGCACCGCCCACGAGTGCGACGCCGACTATTCCTGCACCGATGAGCAAGACCCGCTTCAATGGCGCGCCCGCACCCAGGGAGTCGATCCCGGCGCGGAGCAGCCACGGAACAACCGACGCAATCGCCGACGAAATGACGACGAGCACGAGCCCGCGCGCCAACATTCGCCGGTAGGGGGTGTAATACGGCACGAGGCGCCGCAGAGCGGACACGGCTGGCAGGTTTCTTGCCACGTGCTACCTATTCGCGATCAGGTTAAGTTGTTGACACGTCGCCATTTCGCGCAAAAAGACCTCGCTGTCCGCACCACATATTGGAGGCTCACCCATGTCGAAGTATATCCGCGGGATTTCCACCTCGCTCGCACTCACGATCGCGCTCGGACTCTCTGCGTGCACGGTCTCCGAGAAAAAGGCCGACACCACGCTCGCGGTCGATCCCTCGCTGAACAAGGACCTCCAGCTTGCGGGTCGTGACACGTTGACGCAGCCGGCGCTCAATGACGTGCCAGCCACGCCAGTTGCCCCGGCGCCCACGACGCCGATGCGCACGACGCCAACCACCACGACGAAGCCGAAGCCGGCGCCGCCGAAGCCCAGGCCCGCCACTCCTGCGCCCACCACCACGGCGTCCGGCAACACCGTCACGCGCAACCCCACCGGCTCGACGTCCTCGAACGCGGGCGGCGCCGTCGGCACCGTCGCCTCGGGCACGTCGCTCAGCCTTCGCTCCAACGAGCGTGTCTGCACCAACACGCATCATGTCGGCTCGACCTTCTCGGCCACCCTCGCCAATTCGGTGACGGGCTCCAATGGCGCAACGATTCCTGCGGGCGCCACGGTGTCGCTCGAGGTGACGAGCCTCAAGCGCAGCGAGAATGCGACGGACAAGATCGTGATGGAGTTCGCGGTGAAGTCGTTGAGCTACGGTGGTCATAGCTACCCGGTCACCGCCAGCGTCTCCGACGCACAGGTCGATCGCGTGCGCAACCAGCCGAGGGACAAGGACGTGCAGAAGGTCGTCGGCGGCGCCGTCATCGGTGCGATCGCCGGCCAGATCCTCGGCAAGAGCACCAAGTCCACGATCATCGGTGCGGCGGCAGGTGCCGCTGGTGGTGCTGGTGTCGCGGCGGGAACAGCAAACTACGAGGGCTGCGTGCCGGACGGCGGCAACATCGTCGTCACGCTGAACAGCCCACTGCAGGTGAAGGTCACGTCCTGAGTTGTCCGCGCCTTCGGGCGCAGGGAGTGCGAAGGGCCGGCGAGTTCGCCGGCCCTTCGTGCATGGGACCCAACGCTTCCGCACCAATTGGTGCATACTCTATGGCGCCATGAACGACCCACCGCGCCGGTATCACACTATCTCGAAGAGGCACGCTTCCTATGCGTCCGCCACTGAATAACGCGCTCACGATCGCAGTGATGGCGCTGATGGGATTCGCCGCGGTGTCCGAGGCGCAGATGGGCGGCAGCCGCAGTGCCCAGCGGAACAACAACAACGCTGAGGACATCGGCTTCGCCGGTCCGCCTCCCATCGCACCTGGGGTCGCGGCGCTTGCCATCGAGCATGCGGCCGAACTCGGGTTGACGGATAGCCAGAACATCGCGCTCGCGACCATTCGGACTTTGCAGGACTCGGCGAACGCACCTCGACTACGGACGCTGGATTCGCTGCGGCCCACGCGCCGGCCGGCCGGCGGTGTGAACGATTTGAGCAACGAGCAGCGCCAGGAGATCGAGGAGCGTCGCGCGGCGATCACCCCTGTGCTCGAGGCGCTGCGCGAGACGAATGCGGAAGCGCGCGTGAAAGTGATGGCGCTGCTCACGCCCGATCAGCAGAAGCGCACAGCGCAGTTGGAGGAGGATGCACGAAAGAAGGCGGACGAGGAGTTCAAGCGTCGCGCGCGCACCGGCTTTGGCGGTGAGATGGCGCGCAGGCGTGGCGGCGGACGTCCACCGGAGGATTGACCGACGGCATCGCCTGCGCATCTGACCCTGGTGACTGCTCGCTCTTCTCCCGACGCGTCGTCGTCTGCGGCTCTGGAGCGTGCGGCCGCCCGCGATCGCGACGCCGCGCTCGTCGAGCGCGTGCGATCTGGCGATGCCGATGCGTTCAACGCGCTGGTGCGGGCGTACATGCGGCAGGCGTTCCAGCTCGCGTATCGGGTCGTCGGACATCGCGAAGATGCCGAGGACATGGTGCAGGAGGCATTTCTCGCGGCGTATCAGTACCTCGATTCGTACGATGCCACGCGCCCGTTCGGGCCATGGCTCATGCGCATCGTGCTCAACCGGGGCTCGAACCTGCGCCGCTCGCGCGCGCGCAGGGAGACGGAGCCCGAGACGGATGCGGTGAGTCCCGCACCCTCCGCGCTCGACGAAAGTGAACGAACGGAAGCGCGTGAGCAGTTGATTCGCGCGATGGACCTGCTGTCCGAGCGGCAGCGCATGATCGTCACGCTGTTCGATGTCGATGGGCTCACGAGCACCGAGATCGGCGAGATGATCGACTTGTCGCCGGGCACGGTGCGCTGGCATCTACACGAGGCCCGCCGCACGCTGCGTGGCGCGCTCTCACGATTCTTCAAGGGCGAGGCATGAGTGATTCCAGGTCAGTGATCGGCACCGGCGCCTTCGGCCCCGAGCCACAGCACGACGAGAAGCTCGGCGCGTTGATGCGCGACGTCGTCGGGGACACGCCGTACGCGGCGGTGCGGTGGTCCGCTCTCGCGGGACGGATCGGGGAGCGCGTCGCGGCGCAGATGGCGACGCCGTGGTGGAGCTACGCCACGCGATGGGAGCGTCGCGCCATTCCGGTCGCGCTCATCGCCGGCCTCTCGGCCGCGGTCGCACTGTGGCTGACGTCGGTCTCCACCACCGCGGCGCAGCCCATGACGACGGCCTCCGGCGTCACCACGGAAGTGTTGAGTGGCATTCCCGCCGAGGACGCGGCGTCGCAGTTCGCGCGGTCCGTCACGAATACGGTGGATCTCGCCGCGGGAGTGCCGGAATGACGTCCAGCCGACTGCGTGCTGGCTTGATCATCGGCGTCATTGCGATCTCCAGCGCGCTCGCTGGAGCAGCGGTGGAGCGATCCGTCATCCAGAGGATGTTCGTGCACCGACGTCCTTCGCCGTTCTCGGGGCCGAGCCGCTACACGCGTGAGGCGGATACACGCCGACGCACCGACATGCTCGACCGCATGACGAAGGACCTGACGCTCACCCCGATGCAGCGCGCGGGCATCGACTCGGTGATGCAGCACTCCGATTCACTGCTGCGCGGCATCCGCTCGGAAATGCAACCGCGCCTCGAGCAGGTGTTTGCGGCGCAGCGTGGAGCAATCGATGCGAAGCTCGATGCCGATCAGCGCGTGAAGTACGAGGCGATGGTGGCCGAGCGTCGCGGCGGACGTCGGCAGTAGCCGTACGCCGCGTTCGGCAATAAGTAGCCGATAGGCCGCCCCCCAGATAGCGGATCGCACACCCCATA
>JBBQDT010000091.1:0-16244 GCA_038319955.1 Gemmatimonadales bacterium
GGCGGCCAGATCGGCGCGACGACTCGGGGCATCCAGTGCGAGCGAATCCGCACTTGCACCTTGCGGTGGATTCAGGTCGGCAACGGTCGGAAAGTCGGACGCTGGCGTGGCGAGCTTCCAGATTTCCTCGGCAGGAATGCCGAGTGCGATGCCGAGACGCTGGCGTGCCTCGAGCACCTGCTGTTCAGCGGCAATGCGGCTGATGCGCTTCAGGGCGGCGTTGGCGTCGAGCGAATGGAGCTCGGAGGCGGACCGTTCGTCGGCACTGACGAGGAGCTTCGTCTCTGCCGCGAGCTCGCCGGCGCGCCGCTCGGCGAGCTTCTGCACGTCGAGACGCCGGAAGGACGCCACGTAGTCCCAGTAAGCGGAGACGGCCGTGAGGACGGACCGTGCGGCGGCGTGGCGAACGTCGAAGTCACCAGCTTGAACGTCCGATGCAGCCGAGATCTCGCTGCCACGAATGGCCGAGTTGCCCCAGCCTCGCATGAGGGGAACGGTGAGGCCGAGGTTGACGGAGGCGCGATTGGGTGGCGGCAACGTGGCGCTGGAGACGGCAGCGCGCGTCACCGCGAGCGACGGCGACACGACCACGCCTGAGCGCAGCAGCTTGTCGACGTTCACGCCGTAGCGCGTGTTGGTGGTCGAGAGAATGGACGAAGACACCGCGCTCGCGGTGCCGTCCTGCAGGGAGCGATCGGTGGCGCTCGTGGCGGAGAGTCGTAGCTGCGCCTCGAAGGGGCTGCCGGCCACCGCGCGTCCAGCCTCGCTCGCGGCGAGCTGCCTGAGCGCGAGGCGGAGGTCGAGACCGGTCTCGAGGGCGGCGCGCACGACATCGTCGAGCACCAGCCTGGAAGTCGTCGGTGACTGCGCGTGCGCGCTGAGTGATGCGAGCATCATCGTGACGAGGGCGCGACGGCAATGCCGTTGAAGCATCGATGCGCGGCGGACGACGGTGCAACGCGTCATGGAGAATGTCCCGGCGGGTGGGCGAACATTCGGTCGGGCGCAGCGGGTCGTACCGCGCCTTCTCTTCTGTCGCCATGCAGGGGCAACTGGCGTACCCTATTCGGGTACGCCGACTACGCGTCGATAAGTCGTGATGGCGCCGAGCGTTGCGACGCCCGTAGCGTGAGAGCGTTCATATGAACTGCGTCCCACGCGAGCCCTGGTTCTATCGGATAGAGCGGGCGCGCCGTTGATGCGCCACGCTCTTCGCACCGCTCGCCATCCGGCGAGCGATCAGACGTCTGCCAACCCTTCCCCGGCTTGGGCGTCCCAATCCGTTGGGCCATGCGAGAGCGGCAATGGCGCGGCGATGGGCGCATCGGTCAGGCGCGCGGGCTTGAGCCGATGATGCCGGAGGAAGTCCATGAAGCGCAGATAGTCGCCGCCTTCGATGCCGAACCTGGCGAGCAGACGCTTGTAGCTGCCCCGTGACTCGAACAGTCCACGCTCGACGATGGCGCGCGCGTCGGCACGACTGAGGTCGCGGGCCATGAAGGGATCGTAGACGAGCGTCCAGAAGCTCTTGCGATCGTCGACCATGGCACGATACAGCGCATCGATGGCGGCGGACGAATGCGTATCCCGCTCGCGCACGACGGACGGGAACGGCGGTACAAGTGCACTGACGGCAACCGGCATCGGCACGTGGACGGGTTGCGCGATGTCGTCATCGAAGTCCGAGGCGAAGTCGTCCGGCTCGATGGTGTTGCCGCTGCTCAGGTGGAAGCCCGTCTCGACGACGCTGCGCAGTTCGCGCACGTTGCCTGGCCAGCGATGCGCGCCGAGGTGGCGACGCGCGGACGGTGAGAGCGTCTTCGCCGAGCCGGATTGCGAGGCCAGTGCGCGCAAGAACATGGACGCGATGATCTCCCAGTCGTCGCCCCGCTCGCGCAGCGCCGGCACGGCGACGTGCAGGTAGCGAAGCCGGTAGTACAAGTCTTCGCGAAAGAGTCCGCGTGCGACGAGGCCCTTGAGGTCGCGACCAGTGGCGGCGAACACGCGGACGTTGACGGGTCGTGCGCGACTCTCGCCGACGGGGAGGATCTCGCCTTCACTCAGCGTGCGCAGGAGCATCGCCTGGGCCACTGCGGAGAGCTCGGCGATCTCGTCGAGGAACACGACGCCGCCCTCTGCTTCCTCGAAGATGCCGCGATGATCGGCCACCGCGCCGGTGAAACTGCCGCGCCGGTGTCCGAACAGCTCACTCGCCACGAGCTGACCTTCCTGATACTGCGCGCAGTTGACACACAGATAGGGAGCCGCGCGGCGCCTGCTCAACAGGTGCATGGCGCGCGCGAACAACTCCTTGCCAGTGCCGGTTTCACCTGTGATGAGGACGGGGCTGTCGGCTTGCGCGCACACGAGCAGGCGATGCTGCGCGGCAAGCATGCGTGCATGGAGTCCGGCGAGCGGCGTGTCCCGATGTGCACCCCACCGTGCAGCGGAGAGTTGACGAATGCGCACGGCGAGCTCGGAGAATCCCTCGGAGGAGTCCTCACGGCGCGCGGTACTCATGCACGCGCTCCGGTACAGCATCCTTCCCCCGCGCCGTTCGGACATGTCCCGACTTCGCTCCTGATGTCGATCGCGCTGATGGATTGCTGCATCGGGTGATAGCCATTGCGAGAGTTGTTCGCTCCGAGGGACCGCCGGCGTCGTCGGTCGCGCACTCGTTTTCGCTTCGCTACACATCGCGGTGACGTATCATCCGCGAGCTTTCGGGGCTATGGTAACGATGATCGTGGCATCACGCCAGAGCATTCACGAAGACGATACAGCGTGAGACCATTTTCAGAATTTCGACGCGTGCGCGCGTTTTGCATTCGGCGCGCGCGCGCGCCACACAACTGTCGTCGCGAACACCACTTGCGCACTCAGATGTCGCATCTCGCCTCACTCGCTGCCGATCTCCGCCGCATTGTTCGTGGGCACATTCTCACCGACGACGAGTCACGTCACCGTCGCGCACGCGACTTTGGTCGCGTGGTCCAACAATCGCCCGCGCTCGTGGTCGTGCCCGTCGACGCCGCCGACGTCGCAGCCATCGTGCGCTACGCCGCGCGAGCGGCCGTGACCATCAGCACGCAGGCTGCGGCGCACTCGCAGGGCGGACAAGCGCTCTCGAACGATGGCCTGCTCATCGACATGTACGGCTTCGGTCGCGTGGAGAACATTGACGACACCCACGCGACGATCGACGTGGGCGCTGGCGTACTCTGGCGCGATGTCGCTGAGGCGACGCTGGCACGCGGGCTCATTCCTCCCGTGCTCACTGACAACCTCTTCACGACGGTCGGTGGCACCGCGTCAGTGGGAGGCATCGGCTTTTCGTCGCACCGCTATGGCATCCAGCTCGACCAGCACGTGGCGCTCGAGATCGTCTCCGGCGACGGCGAGCTGCGATGGTGCTCGCCCGACGACGATGCAGATCTCTTTCTGCACGCACTCGGTGGACTGGGACAGTTCGGGATCGTGACGACAGCGAGACATCGGGTGCGAAGGCACGGCAGCGCCGTCCGACAGTCGCTTGTCGCATATCGCACACTGGATGCGCTGATGGATGACGTGCGAATTCTCACCGCTGACGACGGCGTGGACTTCGTGCGCGCCGGAGCGCTCGTCGTGCGAGGGGAGCGCGTCTGGGCGCTCGCCGCCGAGTCCGATGCGTCGTTGCGGAGTGCCGCGGCGCACGGCGCATTGATGTCGCGACTGGCGCATACAACGCACACCGGAAGCACGAAGCTGCTCGGCTATGGCGACTTCGTCCTCGGCGAGCGAAGCGTGGAGACTCCAAAGTGGGAGCGCGATGAAGCAGTCGTGGCACCCGGGGTCGATCTGCTGCTCCCCGACGATGTCGCTCGTGTCTTCATACCGCGACTCATCGCATCGTTGCCGGCGGACGTCCGTGATTCGACGAAGTTCCTGCTGCTCTTCCTGCGCCGGTCGCAACTCACGCGCCCGATGTTCATGACGCCGGACGCCGAAGACTTCGTCCTCCTCACGATGGAACCGGTGATGGGAGGACATCGTGCGAGCCAAACGCCAATGGGATCCGCACGGCGTGTTCGTCTCCAGCGCCGTGCGCTTCTAGCTATTCGCGTTGAGCGGCGATGGTCGTCCGCTGAAATGGCGAGTTGGTGCGCCACACCGGCGCGCTCGTGGCGTTCGCAACGCGCAGACCCGTCACCAGCGTCAACACCGCCAGGTCGCGCGGACCTCGCCAATCCCAATCGCTGCCGATCGTGTCGCCGGCCGTATGGTACGCACTGCCGATCCACGCGCTCGCGCGTCGCATCGTGGAGGCAACGGAATCGCTCGGCATGCCCAACAGCATGAGGGAGGGCACACCTCGGCGCGCGAGCACGATGTGATCGGAGCGCAGGAATGGCTTCTGCGCACCGAACGGATCGACTTCGGGCGCGAAACCCATCAGCGCCTCCGCACTGGCGAGGTGGTCGCCCAACGTGGAGAGCTCCGCGCCGAAGCCCACCACCCGCTTCACCGAACCGTAGACTTCGGTGCCGATGCCGTCGAAGTTGAACGCAGCGACGATGTGATCGAGCGGCACGGATGGATGCTCGGCCCAGTGCAGCGCACCGAGCATTCCGCGCTCTTCGCCGGTGGTCGAGAGGAAGACCAGCGTGCGACGAGGCCGAGCGCCGCTGGACATGATGGCGTCGGCGATGGCGAGCAGCATGCCGGTTCCGAGTGCGTTGTCCGCTGCGCCGGCGCGAATGCGGCCCGCTTCGTCGAAGCCGAAGGCATCGTAGTGCGCCATGAACACCACCGCGTCGCCGGCAAGTGCGGAGTCCGAACCGGGGAGCACCGCGACGACGTTGCTCGTGCTCAACCGTTCGTGGGCAAGCCGCACAGTCACCGCGCCGTCCGCGCCCAGCGGCCGGCTCACGAACTCGCCGCGCGCCGCGGCAGCATACGCGTCGGCGAAGCGGGTGCCCGAGCCCGCGAAGAGCCGTTCTGCGCCCGCCTCGCTCACGATGACCACCGGGCAACTGGTGTCTCGCTCCGTGCTGTCGCGCAGCAGCGACGATCCACCGCTCGCACGCGCCATCACCTCATAGCGTGAGGCCGGCCAGCGATCGACGAGCAGCAGTGCCGCGGCCCCACCCTGCACCAACGCCGAACGCACCGCCGACGAGCCCACAGCACGGCGCCATCCCGTCGCCGGAGCGTCGCCAGGCGTCGTCGGCCGGCCGATCGCAAGGACGACGAGCGTTCCGCGAACATCGAGGTCCTTCAGGTCATCGTGCGAAGATGCACTGTCGCGGATGCCGTAGCCCACGAACACCACCGGTCCGCGCACGTCGGCGGTCGGTGGCGTTCCGTCTCCGGCGGGAATGAAGTCCGCACCGAAGCGGAGCGTCGCCGCACCCGACCGAACCACGGTGCGGCTCGAGTCCACGGCAGTGCGATACAGCGCGAACGACTGCAACAGTGACGAGGTTCCGGCTGCCGCCCGCAATCCCATCCGCGCATACTGCGCGGCAAGGTAGTCCGCGGCACGCGCACCTCCCGGCGCGCCGGTGCCGCGGCCTTCCATTCGCGGAGAGGCGAGCACCGTGGTCACGTCGCGAATGCGATCGAGACTGACGCGCGCCATTGCCGCACGCTCCTCGGCGACGGGATCGGGAGCGAGCACGGCAGGCGGTGCGGTACAGCCAAGCGCACCGCCAAGCAGCACGATGGCCGTCCTGGCGGTGCGCATGCGACGCCTCAGTAAGGCAATAGCCACGGCCCGATCCAGCCGACGTACGCCACGGCGCCGAGCGCAACGCCAATGGCGACGAGCAGGAAGTGTGAGATCCGGCGACCCTTCGGAAGTCCGCGGATGATGAAATACCAACCGGGAATCACGATGGCGAAGCCGATGATCCACAGCAGCGCCTCGGGAATGCCGCTTACCGCACTCACCACACCTTCATCGGTGCCCGACGGCATCTTGTCCGGACTGAAGAGCAGCCGCGGCAGCACCTGCGTTCCGATGCGGAATCGCAATGCCGCCGTGAGCCCGACGGCGATGATGAATGGGTGCGGCGGTCGCTTGGTCGACAGGTACGCGGCACCGATGATCGTGATGTACGTGATGAGGATGCCCGTAGCGGTCGCGATCCCGATCTGGTACAGCGGCACGATGCGCGCGGCCTCGGCGAGATGGCCATGTCGTGCGAGTTGCCAGAACTCCTCGTGGCGGACGTGCGACACGGCGGCGTAGTGGAGTCGGACGCCCTGGAATCCGAAGATCTTGAACCATGCAAGATGTCCGAACTCGTGGACCAGCACCGCGACTGGGAATGCGGGCAGACTCCACGCGATCCAGCGGAGCGCAGAGACTGCGCCGGCGCGTGAGATGATGCGCGGACGCGAGGTCGCGTCCACCGTGGCGTTCGCATACGTGCTCATGCAGACCTCGGCAAAAAGTTGGTCGGTCGTTCGCTGATCACTCGTGCGGGTTTACGGGGAGCCTCTCGGTCGACGCACGACCGAGGTCGCGCGGCAGCTCGAGAGGGCGCTCCAGGCCACCGACGATGAATTCGAGCTCGTCGTCGCGCAAGAGTCCGTCGTGCTCCGGCGTGAACGAGAGCGGCGATGACTGCTCAGTGGGTCGTTGCACGGGTCGTCTCCTCTGTGCCGGTAAAGCGGCGGGTGGTGGCGAATCGACTCGCCGACATGTGATGCATCAGGATGTGAAACCAGACCGTAAAGGCAGCGGGGTTGTCCGACATCTCGCCGAGCAGGGTGCGAGGTGAGACGCGTCGCCATTCACTCACTTCACCAGGATCCGGAACGGGCACGCCGTCCGATGAGCCGACGAAGACGTGGTCCATCTCGTGCTCGTGCATGCCGCCCTGCAGTGCCGCCCGATAGATGAACGAGAAGTCACGCTGCAGCTCGATGTCGAGCCCGAGTTCCTCGCGGAGACGTCGTTGCGCCGCCTCACGCAGATCCTCGCCGGGACGAGGGTGTCCGCAGCAGGTATTCGACCACAGGCCCGCCGAGTGATACTTCACCGCCGCGCGCCGCTGCAGTAGCAGCTCTCCCGATGAATCGAAGACGAGCACGGAGAAGGCGCGATGCAACTGCCCATCTCGATGCGCATCGAGCTTGGACGCGACGCCGACCTCACGATCGTCCGCATCGACGAGCACGACGCGTTCGGCGAGCAGCGCACGCCATTCACGTGCCTTCTCCGTCGGCGGCTGTGGATCACTGATCACGCGAGTGCGGTTTGGGCCGCGGAGAACATGCCACTGCCGTCGAGCGCGAGGTCGGCAGGGCCAGCGGTGAAGCGAAGATATTCGATAGAGGCATCGGGCCATTCGAAGCGACCGACGCCGTCGTCGGTGCCGCGAATCATCAAGGAGATCTGCTCTCCGCCCGCGATGGTGAGATCGGGCTCGGTGGCCGCGACGGCCTGATACTCGCCAGGCTGCCACGCGAGACGTACGACTCCCGACGCCGGGCGGCGGAAGGTCGGTAGCGTCCGCGCAACGACGGTCGCACGCTTGACGCTGCCCGCGGCGAGCGACGCGCGCGTCACCACGCCCACATCGGGAATGAACCGCTTGACGTAGCGCAGCTTCCAGCCGTTCTCCGCACAGGCCGAGCGCACCGCGGTGGCGCTGCCCTTCGCGCCACTGCCGAGGGACTGCCGGTTGCGCAGCCAGAATTCTGCGAGCTCCCATTCCTGCGTGACCAGGTCGAAGAACTCCTGCGCGCCAGCCGCCAGGTCATCGGCGGCAAATCCGATGACGCCAACCGCGTCGACACCAAGAGCTCGTAACAGGTGCACGCGCGTGGCGACATCCTGAAAGTAGGGCCACGTGGACTCGCCCTTCACCACCGCTGCGGGCGTGGGATCGACGAGCAGCGCACAGGCCGCCATGTCGCGCTTGTGCGCGTAGCTCACGAACACCTTCACGAAGTCCGCCGACTCCTTGAGAAACGGATCCCAGGTGCTCAGCGTCGCAAGCGCGGGCCGTGCGCAGCGTCCGTAAGTCGTCATGAACATATCATACGCTCCGATGTGGGTGTCGTGATAGAACCAGCGCGCGGTGCGCATGCAGCTGGGCACGCGGGAAGTGGCGCGCGGCGAGGTACGCTTTCGCTTCGGGAGCACGATCGGGCCGCAGCACGAGCTTGACGTGATTCACTCGCCGCAGCACGACCCGATCGCCATTCGCTGCCGGCACGCGCACCGCACGGCTGCCCGGCCACGCCCGTAATGCCTCGGCCTTGTCAGGCGTCGACAATCCCAGCGAGACCAGACGCTCGAACAGCGCGTGCTCGACAAGCGTTCCGCGCAACTGCGGGGCGCGTTGACAGGCGAACTCCAGGCCCAACCGCCACACACCCTGCGCCGAGACGTCGAGATGGATCATGCCCGCTCCCTGCAATGGTCCCGCGGGCTGCGCGTCGCTGAGCTCCGCGACCACATCCTCGACGTCATGAATCGACGCCCTCCACTCGATGCGGTGCAGGTACTCGGACAAGTCCTGCGCGTCGAATCCCGTGAGGCAGATGCGCACACTGTCGGCTGGCCTCCCGAGCATGACGCCGACGTAGGGGACGTACGCCGCATCGGGCAATGCGCGGAAGCATCGGTCGACGTGCCGCGCGACCGCCGGATCGAGCGCGCCGTCGAGCAGCGAGTCGAAGGCGAGCTCGGAGTACTGCAACCAGCGCTCGGCCGAATATCCCGGCGTTCGCAGCTCACCAAAGCAGGCGAAGACGCCGGGTACAAGCGTCGAGCCAGTGGGCATGTCATCGCAATCGAACTCGAGCCAGAGATGATGCAATGCGGTCGAGAGGCCGCTGCGCTCGTCGTTCCAGTCGCGCGTCAGGGCACGGACGCGTGCCCATGCGCGGCTGTCTGCAGGCAGCACCGACGGCATGCGCAAGTTCAGCAATGTCTGACGCGATTCCTCCCCAACGCGAAGCACGAGATCCACCGCACTGTCGTCGTGCAGGCGGGTCTCGAGGTAGAAGAGCGTGGTGAGGGCATCGGGAAGTCGCTCCATCGCGGCCGCCACGCGCGCGAAGGCACTCGGCGACACGAGCGCGGGATGCAACGCATCACGCACTGCGCACAGCATCGGGTGGAGCGACTGCAGCGACGCCGAGGTGAGTGCCGGCGTGGAATACAGAGAGGGTGAGTACGGCGCGGACGTCATTCCCACAGCAACACCGATGGCACGGAGTCCGGCCGCGCAACGCGCAGCATGCCGTAGCCCACCCCGGCGATTCCCTGGAACAACCCCGGTGACAGCTCGGTGACGTACCCGGTGCTGTATGACCCTCGTGCGACACGCTCGCGCCGAACGCGCATGCTCTTCTCGCGCGCGGCGGCATGCAGGTCGGCGCGACCCAAGCGGCGTCCCGCGCTCACCAGGAAGTCGATGCGGCCCGACGTGCCGCAGCACAGGTGATCCTTCGATGGGAAGTCGCGCGCGATGACGTTGCGGCACGCCGCATCGATCTGCGCGTCGGACGCCAGCTGTCCTTCGTCGCGCATGGCGAGATGCGCCATCCCGATGCCCGCGGCGCCGCGGCACCAACTCGACCACGGCATCGTCCTGGCGTCCGCGGGCGTATGCGCAACGACGTCGTGCCAGTTGTCCAGCGATGCATCGAACGAGGCATCCAGCGCGCGAAGCCCCAGCGCCATGCCCTGCTCTCCGCCATCGATGCGTTCGATCTGCATCAGCCGCGACAGCGCGAGCACGACACCCGCCGTGCCGTGTGCGAAGCCGGTCTCGGGCGGGCCGTAGCCGGTGATCCAATGGCCGGCGTGGATGTTCGGTGCGTCCAGCTGATGCTCGAGCAGGTGCGCACCGCACCGCATCGCCTGGCGGCGGACCACATCGTCGCCGGTCGCATCGTACAGAGCGAGCAACGACAGCAGCGCGCCGCCGCTGCCGAACATGACGTCCAGCCGCGTGTCGCGCGCGATCTGGTCTTCACTGATGGCCGCCGCCGCTGCACAAGCGTCGATGAGGTACGACGGGTCGTCCAGAAAGCGCGCGAGCCTGGTGAACACGTACACCAGTCCACCCATTCCGTATCCGCCGCCCATGCCGATGCGTTCGACGAGCGTGCGGCTTCCTCGTGCATCGCGTACTGCACGGCGGATGGGACGCAGGCTGCCTTCGGCAGCATCACGAAAGTCCGCGCGTTGTGTGACCGACGCCAACGCACCGAGAAACAGGGCGATGCCCGCGACGCCATCGAAGAGGCCCGCGTCGAGGGGCTGAAGTCGCGTCGTCTTCGACTCCTTCCCCACGAGTCCGATCCAGCTGCCCTCGTTGCCCTCACGCCGCAATCGCAGGAGCGCCTCGCCGATCCGCGTCCCCTCGGCAATCGCTTCGTCGTCGGTGTCATCGCGCGGCGGCGCGTCGCGCTCAGCCAGACGCGTGACGTAGTCGTCGGCACCGGCGAACGACACGCGGATGAGATCCAGTTGCTGCGCGCGGTCGTCTGGTCCCAGCGCCCTCAACCGCGCCGCCACGCCCTCGAATCCAGACTCCATGAGTGTGTCATCGGCGAAGGCGCCACCCCCCGACCAGAGCGTCCGCGTGCCCGGGTGCGTGTAGAACACGGGGATGTCACCCTGCTCGAGCTCGCGCTGCTCGGCGCCGAGCAGGCGCCATAGCTCGGGGCGGGTCTTCTGCACGAGCGTGTCGACGTTCAGCCGCTCGAATTCAATGCTGCGCTCCACGCCACGCCGCATGTATCGTGGGTGCAGTGTGCGACACGACAGGTGATCGTAGATCGAGGTCGGGCGATGTACGACGCGCACGGTGGCCTCCTCGAAGGCACGCAACGGGCCGTTCGCCGCGAGCAACTCGTCGCGATGCGCGGCCATCGTGTCGTACATCCGCTCGAAGCCGCGACGCAGCGCGCCGAGATGCTTCCTGGTGCTCGCCGGCTCGCCATTCAGGGTGGGCACGTTGTCGCGGCCGCCGCCGACGAACTCGAAGTGCCCCCAGCTCATCATGTCGGTATTGGGAAATCGCAACGTTTCGCGGCGATAGACCTGCTTCGCGGTGCGATCGAGCAATCCTCCATCGAGGAAGTCCACTGCGCCACTCGACGAGCGTGACGGAATCAACGCCGTCGAGAGCACGGTGTCGTGTGCGTGACGGCGGCCGCTGCGCTCGATCGGAATCCCCGTGTCGACGAGTGGATTGAATACCACCTCGAGGTCGATGAGCGTGGGATGCTCGCCGCACGCGAGCACGTTCGCGCTATGCAGATCCGACGCGCCGAGGACGTAGCTGAGGGCGAGCAGCATGCCGCCGCGCTCGAAATAGCGCTCTACCTCATCGATGGTGTCGCACGGCGCCGTGACGGCGAATTCCACCCAGCCGTACTCCTCGCGCTCGACCATGGCGAGCCCGCGCAGAGGCAACCCGCCGTGCCGCGCATTGAGAAATTCCAGCAGCTGGTAGAAGCACCGGTCCACGCAGAGACTGCGCGGCTTGTAGACGACCGCCAGGCCGCTCGTGAAGTGCATCACGGCAACCGTGGCGGCGCCGCGATGGCAATCGGAGAGATTCGTCTCGACGCGCATGACGGCGCCGGGATCGCCGCCGTTCGCGAAGATGCTGCGAATCGCATCGTGATCGCCGATCAGTCGTTCCAACAGTGCCATCGTGTTCGCCACCCAGAACAAGGTTCTGGTGGCGAGCAGCCGGGCGAGCACCGGGTAGTCGTTGAAGAGCGTCTCGAAGCCATCGGCATGATGGCGACGAATGAAGGCATCGTACTGCCGGCGCGAGCCGTTGCCGAGCGCCGAACGCAGCACGCTCCGTGGCCCGCCGCCTTCGGCACCGCGATCCTTCTGGAATTCCTGGAAGAGCGTACGGACGGCAAGTCCGGACAGCAGCGCCATGAGACCCTCGTCGAGCGACGCATTCGCCTCAGTCGTCATCAGTGCGTGAGCGCGTTGCCTCACTGCGGCGACGCGCCGACGGGCGACGACGACGAACGGCATGAGCAGGTCACCGAAGGCGCGGCGGCCGAGCTGCGCATGGTGCGCCGTCGGAAGGTCGTCGGCAGCGGCATCGTGTGCGACGTGCGAGATGTCGCGCAACAGCGACGCCCAGTCGGGCATCGCATCGTGGACAATCCGCGTCGCCAACGAGCGACGGATGCGCGACTCATCATAGCCGTCCCAGGCCAGCCGCCGCGCCCAGCGGGCGTCGTCGGTGCCAGCCACCGCGGCGCGCCAGCGCGCGACGAGCGGCTCGACATCATCGAACGCCGCATCGCCGACGCTGGTGCCGTCGAGTTCTTCGACGCCAATGACACCGGAGTCCAGACGCTCCGCGAGCGTTGCCGCGTGAGCCACGATGCTCGCCAATCGCTCCGTCGACAGTGCCATTCATTTCTCCACGGCCGAGTGGGTCGGCCAGCTACCCGTGGTGGTCAGGCGGATGCCGCTGCCGAGTCGTCGATCACATGCGGAAGGACGATGAGTGCATCGAGATCAGCTGGTTGTTCGATGAAGCGAACCCGAAAACCATTTGGAAACGCGTCACCAATCACTTCTGCGACCGCTGCATTCGGATCGGACAGGAGACGACGCCGAAACTCGGCATCCACCGCCGAGCGCGTGAGCACGCGAGCCAGGATGTTCCGTTCGTCCTCTTCGAGTTCGTCCATCATGCACCTCGCAACGGGCGCGTCGCTGCGGTGTGGAGGTTCGCCGTAGGGCGCACCTCCACATCCGCAGACGATCATTTCACGCGGGGATGGGGGGTACCGAGATGTCCGTCACCGAACAGGTCTGCGTGCAGGAGGTGCCGCAGGTCTTGTCGCAAGTGCCCCAACAGATGGCTTCCATCTGTGCGACGCCACCAGCGACGGCTTCGAGCTCCTCGGGCGACAGCTCGTCATCGCCCTGGACAGCGTTCGGCAGCACGAGGAGTGCGTCGATGTCCCTGGGCTGCTCGATGAACTGGATCTTGAGGTCGGCCGGAAGCGTGACGCCGGTGGCGCTCTTCACCGCGGCATGCGGATCGGCGATGAGCTGTTCACGGAACGTCGCGTCGGACGCAGCGCGTACCAGAACGTCTCTGAGCAGCTTGTCGTCGTCTTCGTTGAGATCAGGCATGATGGTCTCCTTGGATGGTTGTGTAGACGCGGTGAGCTGCTAGACGGCGATGGTGACGCTGGTGACGTCGCACGTCTTGTCGCACGACTTGTCGCACGTCGTCTTGCACGTGTCCCAGCAGATTGCTTCGAGCGCTGCCGCGCCGCCGGCGACTGCTTCGAGCTCGTCGATGGTGAGCTCCCCGTCTGCCTCGATGAAATTCGGCAGCACCACCAGCGCGTCGATCTCCTTTGGCTGCTCGATGAAGCGCAGCTTGAGGTCGGCCGGGAGGGCGACGCCCGTCGCACTCTTCACCGCTGCATGCGGATTGGTCATGAGCTGCGCGCGGAACTGCGGGTCGACGGCTGAGCGGCCGAGCACTTCGCTGAGCAGTTTGCTGTCGTCGTCGTTGAGGTCTGGCATGTGGGCGGGCTCCAGTAGGATGGAAGGGCGGAAGTGCGAGCACCCTGCCGAGAAGCACCGCATGTGCCCATCGCTACCGATCTCGTAAGACGTTCACTCGCATCGACATGCGGAGTTGACCGTCGCGAGGTGCGCGGTGGTGCTAGGGTCCAAGACCTAGGAAGTAGAAGCGGAGCGCGCACGGAACGTCGTGTGGCTCTACTGCAACTCTTCACGATCGAGCGACGATCACTCCGAGTTGGCGCCCGGCATCGCCCGCGCGATGCGAGTAGAATCGATCGTTGTCGCAGCGCGTGCACTGCGTGCTCGATGAGATCTGTCTCACGCCTGCCGCGCGCGCGTGGTCCACGATCAGCGCACGAAGGTCGATCGTCGTGGGCCGCCCCGGATCTCGTCCCGTGAGCTCTGCGTACACGCTGCCGCTTACCTCGTAGCAGTTCCCACAGATCGCCGGACCGCAGTGCAACCGGAAATCGCTTGTCACGAGTCCGTGCGCGGCGAACTGCGCGAGTGCCTGCTCGGTGATGCGCGCCGCCGTCCCGCGCCATCCCGAGTGCAGCGCCGCCGTGGCACCCGACGGATGGGCGAGGAACACGGGGACGCAGTCGGCGACGGTCACTGCCATCGCGGTGCCTCGCGCAATCGCGAGATGGCCGTCGGCGCTCTCGCCGCGGAGCCAGCCGCGCCACGTTGCCTCGTGCTCGAGCACGCGATTGCCATGCACCTGGGTTGCCGTCGCGAGGCGTGCAGCGCTACCGCCGGCGAATGTGCGGAGCGCGCTCCAACGTGCCATCACGTCGCGAACCGGTTCGTCAGTGGCTGTTCCAAAGCTGCCCACGACCCGACTCGTCGTGAACGCAACGACACCGAGGTCGCCGAACGAATCGACGACCTCGGCGCCTCCTATAATAGATGGGGCCGTGCTGGCGCTCACTTCGTCCGACGGTCCTCGACGCGCTGGATATCGGCCCCCAGCGCGCGGAGCCGCTCGTCGATCCGCTCGTAGCCGCGCTCGATCTGCCCGACATTGTCGATTGTGCTCTCACCCTCGGCGGTGAGGGCGGCCAGCAGCATCGCCATGCCGGCGCGGATGTCGGGCGACTCGACGTTACCGCCGCGCAGCTTCGTGGGGCCGACGACCACTGCGCGGTGCGGATCGCACAGTACGATGCGCGCGCCCATGCCGATCAACTTGTCGACGAAGAACAGGCGCGACTCGAACATCTTCTCGTGGATGACGATGACACCTTCGCATTGCGTCGCCGTGACGAGCGCGATCGACATCGTATCCGCGGGAAAGGCTGGCCATGGCTGGTCTTCCAGCTTCGGCACCGCGCCGCCGAGATCGCTCCGGATGACCATGTCCTGGTTGGCCGGAATCACGAGATCCGCCCCCTCTACGCGACAAACGACCCCGAGTCGCTCGAAGCCCATGAGCGTGGAGCGGAGGTGCTCGACACCGGCATTCTCGATGGTGATCTCGGAGCGGGTGACAGCGGCCAGCCCGATGAACGAGCCCACCTCGATGTGGTCGGGTCCGATCTCATGCGTGCAGCCGTGCAGTGGGCGACCGCCGTGAATGGTGATGGTGTTGGTGCCGATGCCCTCGATGCTGGCCCCCATCGCCACGAGGAACCGCGCGAGATCCTGGACATGCGGCTCGCCGGCGGCGTTGCGGAGGACGGTCGTGCCTTCGGCAGCGACGGCTGCGGTGAGCGCATTCTCCGTGGCGGTGACGCTTGGCTCGTCGAGAAAGACGTCCGCCCCCTTGAGCTTGCTCGCGCGGAGGATGAAGGCGTCATCCAGCTCGAAGGTGGCACCCAGCTGCTGGAGCGCGAGAAAGTGGGTGTCCACCCGGCGGCGCCCGATGACGTCCCCGCCCGGCGGGGGCAGGACGATCTCGCCGCAGCGGGCGAGGAGCGGGCCGGCGAGGAGGATCGACGCCCGGATCTTCCGGCAGAGCGCCGGATCCAGCTCCTTCACGCTCAACGTCTTCGCATGGATGGTCAGCGAATTGCGCGCGGTCCACTCGGCGCTGGCGCCGACGGACTTGAGCAGGAGCACCAGCGTCTCGACATCCTTGATGCGCGGGACATTCGTGAGATGGATCGGCTCATCGCACAGGAGCGCGGCGGCGACGATGGGCAGCGCGGCGTTCTTGTTGCCGGAAGGGCGGATGCGTCCGGAAAGGCGGGCTCCACCCTGGACGAGATACTGCATAGCTGGCATTGGAGACGTGCAATAGGTCGAGCACGCGTGCGGCGTGCGGCGTCGTACGGCCTCGATCGGCCTAGCGCATAACTTCCCCAGTGTGCTTCCGAGGGTCAAGCGCGCGTGTGCCCAACTGCACCCTTCGCGCCGCGAAGACAGTGGCCGCTTCGCTCGCGGCGGGTTGACAGTGCTCACTCGCAGTGGCTACGATGGCGTACAGCCCTTTTGGGTGGCCCCGCCCTTGCACATTGCAAGAAGCGGCGGTCGCGAGCCGCGCACTCTAGCTCAGGTTGCCGATGACCGTCTCGTTCGTGCGCGCCGGCGCGTGGTTGTTGGTGGAGGCGGCGCATTCCGACACCGTGCTGATGCGGCAGGTCGGACAGGATCCAGGGTGGTTCGAAAAGGCGACGACCGCCGCGAATGGGTTGATGACGATTTCCATCCTCGTCCTCACCGCGGTGCTCGTGCCGGCGGCCTGGAATTTCCGGAAGAG
>JBBQDT010000092.1:0-16139 GCA_038319955.1 Gemmatimonadales bacterium
CGACACCGTGCTGATGCGGCAGGTCGGACAGGATCCAGGGTGGTTCGAAAAGGCGACGACCGCCGCGAATGGGTTGATGACGATTTCCATCCTCGTCCTCACCGCGGTGCTCGTGCCGGCGGCCTGGAATTTCCGGAAGAGCTACAAGAAGACCAGTGAACTGCTGGACCGGATCTACGGCGACGTGAATCCGATCATGCGGCAGGTGAGCTCGATCGCCGACAACCTGAATTACATCACGACGTCGGTGCGCACGGATGTGCAGCAGGTGCACGCCACGATTGCCGCGGCGAACCAGCGGCTGCAGCAGGCGGTGGCACTGTCCGAGCAGCGGATGAACGATTTCAACGCGTTGCTCGAGGTGGTGCAGCAGGAAGCGGAGCAGATGTTCGTCGCGACGGCGTCCACGGTGCGCGGGGTGCGCATGGGGGCGCAGTCGCTTCACAATGAAGACGCCGAGGAGGTCACGCTGCGCGTGCCGCTCCCGGCGTCAGAGGAGCTCGATGATGGCTACGACGATCCCGATTCGCCCGAAGCGGGGCCCACGCGTCCGCGAGTCCGGCCGCGACAGCAGCGCGGATGGGGCGGCGCGTGACGCCCAGTACGACCTGCTCACCGCGGCCCTCATCGGGGCCGCAATCGGCGCAACCGCGACACTGCTCCTCCGACGCGGCCCCTCCGGCCAGCGACCCGTCGCACCGCTCATGCGCGGCGCCGGCATCGCCGGCAAGGCGGCACTTCGCGCCAGCCGTACGGGCGCACGCTGGGCACGCGAGCAGGGCGGAGAGCTCATCGACCGCATCCCGGTCGACCGCATCGAGCACGACGTCCGCGACACGGTGGGTGCGGCTCGCGATCGCATCGACGGCTTCGTCCAGCACGAGCTCCGTGATCTCCGCCGAATGCTCCGGCAGCAGCGCAAGCGCATGGGCATCTGACCCCAGCGCCCGCTTCATGAAGGCACTGGCGCGACTCGGCGGATACGTCGCAGTCGCGCTCGTGCTGATCGCCCTGTTCCCCCACGTCGCACACGCGTGGACGCCGGGCACCCACGTCTATCTGGGCGAAGCGGTGCTGCGGTCGCTCGATTTCCTGCCCGCCTCCGTCGCCGACCTGCTCCGCGCCTTTCCGTACGACTTTCTCTACGGATCGATCGCCGCGGACACCAGCATGGCGAAAAAGTACGTTCCGACCGGCCGCCACTGTCATTCGTGGGCGGTGGGCTTCGAGATCCACGACGCCGCACCCGATGAGCCCATGCGCGCCTTCGCCCTCGGCTACCTCGCACATCTCGCTGCGGACTCCATCGCGCACAACCACTTCGTGCCCAAGCAGCTGGCCGTCACGGCGAGCACGTCGTCGCTGGGACACAGCTACTGGGAGAGCCGCTTCGAGCAACATCTCGGACCGGCATGTGCCCGCCAGGCACGCGACCTCATCCTGCTCGACCACTCACGCGCCGACGGCCTGCTCGACCGCATTCTCAGCCCGACCATCTTCAGCACGCAGACCAACCGCCGCATCTTTCGCGGCATGGTGCACGCCGCCGACAACGAGGGGTGGCAGCGCATCTTCGGTTTGATGATGGAGAACAGCCGCTGGGATCTCGCCGACGCCGAGGTCGCGCGCTACGTCGATCACTCGTACGACTACATCATCGACCTGCTGGCGAAGTTCGATCGCTCCACCCCCTACACGCTCGATCCGTCGGGTGATGAGCCACTCCGCCGCGCCAAGCAGGTCCGGCGCGATGCACTGCGTACGGGCGGCAGCGAGCGAGTGTACGAAGAGGCGGAGAAGCACTTCGGCCTCCCCACACGGTCACTCGGCTATGTGGACCGGTTGGCGAATCCGCTCTATACCGTGAACCGTCCGGCCAGCAGCTGATTCAGCTGCTTCGGATCGGCGCGGCCCTTCGACTTCTTCATCACTGCGCCCACCAGCACGCCCTGCAGCCGCTTCTCGCCGTCGCGAAAGCGCTGCGCCTCCGCGGGCATCTCGGCGAGCACCTCATCGATCCACGCGACGAGCTGCGCGTCGTCGTCCACCTTCACCAGGCCGTCGCGCTCGGCGATCTGCGCCGGCCGGTCTCCGGTGGCGATCATCTGGATGAAGATCTTCTTCGCCGCCGACTGCGTGACGATTCCGTCGCGCATGAGGCCGAGCAGCTCGGCGACGTCCGCGGGACGCACGCGAAAGGTCTCGATCGTGTCGCCCGTGTGCTTGAGTTGGGCGAGCACCTCGCCCATCACCCAGTTGGCTGACGCCTTCGGATCGCCCGAGGCGCGCGCTACCGCCTCGTAGTATTCGGCGAGGCGCGGATTCGCGGTGAGGACATCCACGCCATACTCGTTCAACCCGTAGTCCTTCGCGAACCGGGTACGCCGCTGCGCCGGCAGCTCGGGCATGTCGTGCCGCATCTTCTCGATCCAGTCCGTCGCGAGTACGAGTGGCGGAAGGTCGGGCTCCGGGAAATAGCGGTAGTCGTGACTGCCCTCCTTCGCGCGGCTGGGTCGCACTTCGTTGCGGGTGGCGTCCCAGAGCATCGTCTGCTGCTGCACAGTGCCCCCGGCCTTCAACACGCCGACCTGTCGGATGAACTCCACCTCGAGCGCGCGCTCCACGCCGAAGAAGGAGTTCATGTTCTTCACCTCGGCCTTGGTGCCAAGCGTCGTCTCCCCGCGGCGGCGGGCGCTGACGTTCGCATCCACGCGAAGGCTGCCCTCTTCCATGCTCACGTCGCTGACGTCGATGTATTCGAGGATCTGCTTGAGCACGCGCAGGTAGGCGCCTGCCTGTTCCGAGGACCGCATGTCCGGCTCACTCACGATTTCCACGAGCGGCGTTCCCGAGCGATTGAGATCGATGGCAGATACCCCGGTGTAGCGATCGTGTATCGACTTGCCGGCATCCTCCTCCATGTGCACGCGGGTGACGCCAATGCGGATGGGCGACCCGTCGGCGCGCGCGCCGATCTCCAGCCAGCCACCAGTCGCCAGCGGCTTGTCGAACTGCGAGATCTGGTAACCCTTGGGCAGGTCGGGATAGAAATAGTTCTTGCGGGCGAACACCGAGACGGGCTGCACCGTGCAGTTGAGCGCGAGCGACGTGCGCGTCGCGAGTTCCACCGCGTGCGCATTGAGTACGGGCAGTGCGCCCGGCAGTGCGAGGCACACGGGACACGTGTTGCGATTCGGCGGCGCACCGAACTCGATGGAGCACGAGCAGAACGCCTTCGTGCGCGTCTTGAGCTGCACGTGTACCTCGAGACCCACCACCATCTCCCAGTCGGCCGAAATGGCGTCGAGCTCCGCGTTGCTCATGCGCGTCCCTGTGCAGCCTGTGCGCGCTCGAGGGCATACGCGGCGGCGAACATCTTCATCTCGTCGAAGTGCGCCGCCATGAACTGTCCGCCCACCGGCAAGCCGTCCACGAGCCCGATTGGCTGCGACATCGCAGGGATGCCGGCGAGATTCGCCGTGACGGTGAAGATATCGCTCATGTACATCTCGTATGGATCGGAGATGGCGCCGATGCGAAACGCGGTGGTCGGCGTGGTCGGCGTGAAGAGCAAATCCACCCCGCTCGCGAAGACGCGACCGAAGTCGGCGGCGATGAGCGTCCGCACCTGCTGCGCCTTTCGGTAGTACGCATCGTAATAGCCGGCACTCAGCACGTACGTGCCGAGCAGGATACGTCGCGTGACCTCGGGGCCGAAGCCCTGCGAGCGAGTGGCTTCGTACATTCCACGCAAGCCATCGCCCTCGATGCGGAGGCCGTATCGCACGCCGTCGAACCGCGCGAGGTTGGACGACGCCTCCGCCGGCGCGACGATGTAGTAGACAGGAATCGCCATCGCCGTATTCGGCAGCGACACGTCGCGGACGACGGCGCCGAGTGCCTTGAGTCGCTCGAGCGCCTCGTCGCAACGAGCGCGGATGCGTGGGTCGAGTGTCTCGGGGAAGTACTCCTTCGGCTTGCCGATCACCATGCCCTTCACGGATCCGGCGGCGGCCTCGTGATACACTGGCACCGGAAGGTCGGCCGAAGTGGAGTCGAGCCGGTCATGTCCCGCGATGACGTGCAGGCCACGCGCGGCGTCGTCCACTGTGGCGCCGACGACACCAACGTTGTCGAGGGACGACGCGAACGCGACGAGGCCGAAGCGGCTCACGCGCCCGTACGTGGGCTTCACGCCCACGACGCCGCAGAACGATGCCGGTTGCCGCACCGATCCTCCCGTCTCGGAGCCGAGGGCGACCGGAACGATCCCGGCGGCGACGGCGGCGGCCGATCCGCCGGACGACCCTCCCGGCACGCGGTCGGGCGCAAGCGGATTGCGCGTGGGACCATACGCGCTGTGCTCCGTGGACGATCCCATCGCGAACTCGTCCATGTTCGTCTTGCCGAAGGGAATGGCGCCCGCTTCACGCAACTTCCTGACGACCGTGGCCTCGTAGGGACTCACGTATCCGTCGAGGATGTGCGAGCCGCACGTCGTCGGCAGCGTGAGCGTGGCGATGTTGTCCTTGATCGCGACCGGCACGCCGAGCAGGAGTCCCGGCGTGGTGTCGGACATCTGGTCGAGGCAGTTCGCGGCGTGCTCGCGCGCGTCGTCGTCGTTGGACCAGGCGAAGATGTTGAGGCGCTCAGGACCCGCGCCGACCTCGCGCGCTCGCGCAATCGCCGCCTTCACCGTGCCTGACGGTGAGAGGCCTCCGGCCGCTGTATCATCGCGCAGCTGCGCCGCGGAACGCGAAACCGGCGTCACCCTTCCTCCACCGATTCGTGCGACGAGAGTCGCGGCACGAGCAGCAATCCCTCACGCAGGCTCGGCGCGAATGCGTCGAGCGACCGCTCGAGCGGAATTGGCGGTCCGCTGTCCCACCGTGTCGGCAGCCCCCGCGCGCCGACGCCGATGGCCGGCTGCACACCTCTGGTGTCCAGCGTCGACAGCACGTCCATGTGTCCGAGGATCGTACTCAGCTCCCCGACCAGCGACGCGGCGCGCGCGTCGGTCAGCCCGAGGCGCGCGAGCGCAGCGATGTGGCGCACGTCGTCGATGGAAATGCTCATGGCTGTCGTGCACTCATTCGATGTCCCGCTCCAGGTTGGCCTGCGCGACCACCAACGTCTTGCGCCCGATCTCCTCGTCGTCGAAGTCGATCTTCGCCTTGAGGTCGCGGCCGGCGCCCGCCAGTTCCGCGATGACGCCGCTGCCGAACTTGCGATGCTTTACGCGAGCGCCCACCGCGATGATCGCCGCGTCCTGCGACATCTCCGCCTCGTCGAAGCCCGCCACGCGCGTCACCGGTGTCCCGGGACGTCGCTGCGATGCGCTTGGCGGAAATGCACTCTCCTGGTCCAGCCACTGCTCGCGCGCCGGGTGATCCACGCCGCGGGCGCGCGAGTTTCCCCACTGGTTGCCACTACTCAGCGATCCCATGAATGAACGACCCGAGCTGCGCACCTTGATCGTCTTGTGCAACTCGAGCATCGCTTCCGGAATTGCCTGCAGGAAGCTCGACGCCTTGGATTGCTTGTACTCACCGTTACGCGTGCGCCCCTCGGCGTGGGTGAGGAAGAGCTTCTTCTCGGCGCGCGTAATGCCGACGTAGAAGAGCCGACGTTCTTCCTCCAGCAACGGCGGATCGTCGAATGCCTTCGCGAGCGGGAAGAGACCATCCTCGAGCCCCGTGATGAACACCACGGGAAACTCCAGGCCCTTGGCGTTGTGCAACGTCATCATCGTCACGGCGTCGGCATCGGGGCCGAGCTTGTCGAGCTCCGCAACGAGCATCGCCTTCTGGAGGAAATGGTCGAGCGGCGTGAGCCCCACCTCGCCCTCCTCTTCGGCTTGCTGCTCCGCCGCGCCGGTGACCAGTTCGCGCACGTTGTCGATGCGGTCGGCCCCTTCCGGGCCCTCGGCCTTGAGGTACTCGTCGTACCGAATACCCTCGACGACTTGCTTCAACAGCTCATCGACCTTCGCTTCTTTCGCCGACTCGGCGAAGGTGCCGATGAGCGTGGCGAATTCCCCAAGCGCTGCCCGCGCGGAAGGTCGAATCGTCGTGAGCAGGTCGGGACGTTGTGCAGCGGCGAGCATGGGCAGTCCCGCCTGACGGGCCGCAACCGACAGCGACTCGATCGTCGTTTCACCAAGACCGCGCTTCGGGACGGCCACGGCGCGACGGAACGCCTCATCGTCGTTCGGGTTCGCGATGAGCTTGAGATAACTCATGAGGTCGCGCACTTCGCGCCTGTCGTAGAACCGCACCGTCCCAACCAGCCGATACGGCACGGCACGCTTGCGCATCGCCTCTTCGAGCGCGCGGCTCTGCGAATTGGTGCGGTAAACGATGGCAAAATCGCGCAGGCTGTTCCCGCCCGAGCGTCGCGCCGACAGTTGCTCCACGACGAAATCCGCCTCATCGCGCTCGTCGAGGCAGCGCACGGCCGTAACCCGCTCGCCGCTGCTGCGCGTTGGCCGGAGCGTCTTCCCCATGCGGCCGGTGTTCTCGCTGATGACGACGTTCGCGAGGTCGAGCACCTCGGGCGTGCTGCGATAGTTCTCTTCGAGGCGAACCACGGCCGCGCTCGGGAAGTCCTTCTTGAAGTCGAGAATGTTGCGGATGTCCGCGCCGCGCCAGCCATAGATCGACTGGTCGTCGTCGCCGACGACGCAGAGGTTCTCGTGTCCGCCGGCCAGCAGCTTCACCAACTGATACTGCGCACGATTGGTGTCCTGGTATTCGTCCACCAGGATGTACTTGAAGCGCCGCCGGTACTTGTCGAGTTCCTGCGGATTGGCCGCGAGGAGCTGCACGGGCAGCAGCAAGAGGTCGTCGAAGTCGGCCGCGTTCGCCTTGCGCAGCTCCTCGCCGTATTCCGGATACACACGCGCGATGGCGCGCGAAAACGGATCCATCGCGAGGGTCGCGTACTCCGCCGGATAGACGAGCGCATTCTTCGCGTCGGAGATCGCCGAGTGCACCCCGCGCGGTGTGAACTGCTTGGTGTTGATCTGGAGACGCTCCATGATCCGCTTCACGACGGTCTGCGCGTCGTCCTGATCGTAGATCGTGAACGACGGCGTCCGCCCCACCAGATGTGGTGCCCCACGCAGCATGCGCGCGCCTATGGCGTGGAACGTCCCCACCCACATGCCGACGGGTGCCCGATGCAGCAGGCGGCCGATGCGGAGCTTCATCTCGCCGGCTGCCTTGTTGGTGAACGTCACGGCGAGAATCCGGCTGGGATCCACGCCTTCGTGGTCGATCAATCGTGCGAGCCGGCGCGTGAGCACGGTCGTCTTGCCAGAGCCCGCGCCCGCGAGAATCAGGAGCGGGCCATTCGTGTGCAGTACCGCCTCGCGCTGCGCGGCATTCAGTCCTTCGAGCAGCGGTTCGTCAGTCGCAATTTCCATCAGGGTAAGATAATCTCGAACGACGCGCCGCGGTCCGTCGGCAACAGCCGCAGCTTGCCGTCGTGGTTCTCTTCCACGATGCGGCGCGCCAGCGACAGGCCGATGCCCCACCCGCTCTTCTTCGTCGAGAATCCAGGCTCGAAAATGCGCCCGCGCAAGTCGCGCGGAATGCCGGGCCCGTCGTCGGACACGGTGATGCGCGCGCCACCCTCCGGACGATGCACGGTGACGAGGCTGATGCGTCCGCCTCGGCCCGCGAGCGCGTCGACCGCGTTCTTCACGAGCACCTCCATCGCCCACTCGAGCAGCACGGCGTCGCCGAGGATGGTGAACGGCTCGTCGGAAGGCGCGACATCGATGGTGACGGCGTTGCTGAGCGTCGGCACGCGGGCGCGAAAATAATCGCCGATGCGCGTCACGAGCGCCGTGACGTCCACCGAATCCCGACGCGGATCTCGTCCGATACGCTCGAACCGGTGCGCCACGCGATCCAGCCGTACGAGATCGGCATTCATGTTCACCACGGCTTTCTTCGTCGCGGCGTCCGTACTTCGTTCATCGAGCAACTCGATCCATCCGGCGAGGCTCGAGAGCGGCGTGCCGAGCTGATGGGCGGACTCCCGCGCCATGCCCGCCCACACGCGCTCGCGCTCGGCGTTGCCGCGTGTCCGTACGATGTACACGCCCGCCATCAGCAGCACGAATGCGCTCACTGCCTGCAGCGCGGGGATGATGTTCAGCCACTTCACCAGCGGCGTGTTGCCGTAGTGAATCTTGCCGACCAGCGAGTCCGTCACGGGAAGGTTCTCTCGATCGAGCTCGCGCACGTACGCGCGGATGCGCTGCTCGTCGTCGCCCAGATCGGGAGGGAGATTCCGCGACGCCGTGGGCTTGCCCGTCAGGTCCGTGACGATGAGCGGCACCCCCTGCTCCGCGATGCTCTTCGAGAGATCCAGGAGCGCCTGGGTGCTGGCGCCTTCCGTCGTGTCCGAGATGGCGCGGAACACGCGCGTGTACATCGTGCTCGATCGCTTCGCCTCGAGGCGGAGATCCTGCACGACGCGACGCGTGAGCAGTACGAACGACGACAGGAGCACGACAAGCAGCAGGCCGACGACCAGCTCCGGGAAGCGTCGGCGCATCGTCCTACGCCAGCCGGTCGGACCCTAGATACCGACGCAGTGCTTCGGGGACCACGACGCTGCCGTCGGGCTGCTGATGATGCTCGAGGATACAGGCGATGGTTCGTGGAAAGGCGAGGCCCGATCCGTTCAGCGTGTGCACGAACCTTGGCTTCTCGCCCTTCGCGGGACGGTAGCGAATGTTCGCCCGGCGCGCCTGGAAGTCCGTGAACGTGCTCACCGAGCTCACCTCCAGCCACGCGCCGACGCCTGGGGCCCACGCCTCGAGGTCGTAGGTCTTCGCACTCGAGAAACCCGTGTCTCCTGCCGCGAGCAGCTTTACACGATACGGAATTTCGAGGCGCTGGAGCATCGCCTCCGCATGGCCGAGCAGCAGCTCGAGCTGCGCGTTGGAATCCTCGGGCGCGCTGTAGCGCACCAACTCCACCTTGTCGAACTGGTGGGTGCGGAGGATGCCACGCGTGTCCTTCCCCGCCGATCCTGCCTCGCGACGGAAGCAGGGCGTGTAGGCACAGAACGCCTTCGGCAGCGCGTCCGCATCGAGAATCTCGTCGCGATAGAGATTCGTCAACGGCACTTCGGCCGTCGGGATCAGGAAGAGATCGTCGTCTGTCCGGTACGCATCGTCCTCGAACTTCGGAAGCTGCCCGGTGCCGGTCATCGTCGCGCGATTGACGAGCAGCGGCGGCCACACTTCCTCGTAGCCGTGGTCGTTCGCGTGGCTGTCGACGAAGAAGTTCATGAGCGCGCGAACGAGTCGTGCGCCCTGGCCGCGATAGACGACGAACCCCGAACCGCTGATCTTCGCGCCGCGCTCGAGATCGAAGAGTCCCTGCGCCGCCCCGATCTCCCAGTGCGGCTTCACACCAGCGCTGTCGCGCGGTGTGCCCCATCTGCGGACGATGACGTTGTTTTCCTCGCCGCCATCGGGAACGTCGGCGAGGGGTACGTTCGGCAGTTCGAACAGAATCGTGTCGAGCTTTCCTGCCGCCTCCGCCACCTCACGCTCGAGACGCGAGATCTCCTCGCCGAGTGCCTTGCCATTTGCGATCAGGTCGGTGGCGTCCTGGCCCGCCTTCTTCCGCTTCGCGACCTCCTGTGAGCTCGCGTTGCGGGACGCCTTTCGCTCCTCGACCGCCTGCAGCAGGAGACGCCACTCCTTGTCGAGCTCCACTGCCCGATCCACCATCGGCCCCAATGTGCCCAGCGCGCCGCGTCGCCGCATGGCCGCCCGGACGTCGTCAGGCCGCTCGCGAATCAGTCGTGCATCGAGCATCACTGTGTCGGAACCGAATCCGGAACGACCGAGAAATAGCCGCAGTTCGGGTCGACCACCGTGCGCACGTAGAGCTTCTTCAGCGTGGGGTTGATGCTGTCCACCACGAGCTTGGCGTAGAGGAACTGCGAGCTGATCAGACTGTAGCTGAAGCACGCCGTTCCGTCGCGGAGCTCGACGGCGACGACGGTGCCGGGGCTGACCGTCTTCACGCTCACGGTGTCGTAACCCGTCTGCGGCACCACGCGCGTCGCGTCGAAGCTGCCGCTGATCGTCTGCAGGCCCACTCGCTTGGTGGTTCCCACGGCGGCGCTGGACAGTGTGCGGACGGGATAGATGATCGCTCGCCCCGTGGCGTCGACGTCGAACGCGACGTCGAACAGGAACGACCCGTTCGCGTGCACCGCGCCACCCAGGAAGTTGAGCGCGTTGGGCGCGGTTGCGGGCGCGGTGGTCAGCCCGTAGATCGTGTAGGTCGAGAGGGCGTTCGCGTACGTCGCCTTGGGCCGCGTCAAGTCGCCACAGGCGACCGCGAGGACGGCAAAGGCCACGACGGCGACGCGCAGCGAGCGAGTCGGCAGCATGAGTTGGCGCGAAAAAGAAATGCGGTGTGGGGCCGAGTGGAGAATAGGCTCGGACACGAGCAAACTCAAGCGATTGTCATAGCTTGACTTCACTCACCTCACCCTTAAGCTTCGCAGCACTTTCCCATCGGAGCGTCCATGCCGAGTATTCGTGACCTCGTAGGCGCGATTCGACACCGCGATGGAGTGGACGCCGCGGTCGTGCTCGGTCGCGACGGACTCCTCATCGACAGCCAGAGCGTGCCCGGGCTCGACCCGGAAGATCTCGCCGCGCGCATTCCCGCCATCATCGGACCCGCCGATGAGCTGGGCGCCGCCGTGGGCCGGGGAACGCTCACGACCGCCGTGCTCGAGTATCACGCCGGACTCGCCATCATCGAAGTGCTCAATGCCGATGCCATTCTCGTCGTGCTCGTCCGTCCCGATGCGAACGTCGGCCGCCTGCTCTTCGAGCTGCGCCGTCATCGCGAGCACATCGCGGCGCTGATCTAGTGAGTGAGACAAAATTGACCCACGCGCTGGTTGCCGATGACGAACCGCACATCGGCCGCATCATCAAGATGAAGCTCGAGCAGGGCCCATTCCGCGTCACGCTCGCGTATGACGGACGCGAGGCGCTCGAGGTGCTCCGCCGCGAGGAAGACATCGCCATCGTCCTGCTCGACCTCATGATGCCCTACCTCAGTGGCCTCGACGTCCTCGCCGAGATGAAGAAGGACGAGCGCCTCAAGCTCCTGCCCACGATCGTGCTCACTGCCGCCGGCCAGGAGCAGCAGCACCGCGCCGCGATGGACCTCGGCGCAAGTGAGTTTCTCACGAAGCCGTTCAGCCCGAAGCGCCTCTATGCACGCACCGCGCAGCTCGCGGGGATCGCCACCGAGCCAAGCGCCGACGCATCATGAGCCGATGGGCCGTTGTCCTGGCCGGCGGGGTGGGCTCTCGCTTCTGGCCGATCAGCACCCCTGCCCGGCCCAAGCAGCTGTTGCCACTCGCCACCGATGAGCCGCTTCTCGTCGACGCGCTGACGCGCCTCGCGCCGCTGGTGCCGCCGGAGCGCACGCTCATTCTCACGAACGCGCAACTCGTCGCGCCGATATCGGCACTCGCCCCGACGATTCCGCGCGAGAACTGCATCGCCGAGCCGAGGCCTGCGGGGACGGCCGCGGCACTTGCCTGGGCAGCGCACGAAATCGTCCGTCGCGGTGGGCCGGACGCCGTGATGATCAGCGTTCACGCCGACTGGGCGGTCAGCGATGCGGAGGGTTTCCGGACGGCACTCGCGCGCGCAGCCGATGCCGCCGAGGCGCACCACGCGCTCGTCACGGTGGGCGTGGTGCCCGTCCGACCGGATCCGGGGTTCGGTTACATCCAGCCAGGCGACGACGTGGGCGACGGCGCGCGGCGCGTTGGCCGCTTCATCGAGAAGCCGGATCGCGCGCGCGCGGAAGTCATGGTGCGCGACGGATATCTCTGGAACTCGGGGATCTTCGTCTGGCGAGCCGCCGACTTTCTTGCCGAGGTGAATGCGCTGACGCCGGAAGTGGCACCGCATCTCGCCGCGCACCCCGACAGCCTGGTCGGATTCTTCGGCGCCGTGCAGACGCCCATCTCGGTGGACGTCGGTGTCCTCGAGCGCAGTGCGAAGGTGCTCGTCATGGCCGGCGACTTCGGGTGGGACGATGTGGGCACCTGGGCAGGATTGCGTCGCGTGCGCACCTGCGACGCCGATGGCAACGCGCTACGCGGCCGAGTACACACGTTGAACGCGCATGGCAACGTGGTGCACTCCGACGATGGCGCCGTGGTGCTGTACGGCGTCTCGGACCTCGTCGTGGTGTCGCGCGATGGCCTCACGCTCGTCACGACGATCGACAAGGCAGCGGACCTCAAGACGCTGTTCGAATCCCTTCCCTCCGACTTGCGCGACCTGACGTGAGCGACGTCTACCTCTACGACGACCAGTGTGCGCGCACGTTCGAACCATTCTCGCTGACGCGTCCCGCGGGCGAGATGCGCGCCGGCGCGCTCCTCGTGCGCGAACGGTGGGAACGCGCGCTCGGTGAACGCGTGGCGGGGCACGTGACATCGGAGCACCTCACTGGATTCGACGAGCCCGGCGCGCCGCCGGTGATCGCCCGCGGCGTGTTGCCGACAGGCAGCTGGCTTGCCAACGCGCGCTTCTGCCCCGCCCTCGACGCGCTCGGTGAGCCAGACGAGGTGATGTCGGGCGACCGGCTCGCCGCGGTGCGGCTCGCGCGCGACGTCGACGTGGAGGAGTTGCGCGACGGCAGCGCCAACATCGGGTCGTACGCCTATCAGTCGGGCACGAGGCACGAGGTGACACCAGTGGCCGGCTGGTGGATGAGCGAGGTGTGGGACTACATCGGGCACCTCGTGCCGATGCTCGAGAGAGACCTCCCACTGCTCGGCGCCGGGACGTCGAGCGCTCTGCCCGACGGCGCCATTCGCATCGGCGATGGTGAGATATTCATCGAGGCGGGCGCCGTCATCGAGGGCGCCGTCTGCTTCGACGTGAGTGCCGGCCCCGTGCTCATTCGCGCCGGCGCACACGTCCAGGCGTTCACTCGGCTGGTCGGCCCGCTGTACGTTGGCAGGGAGTGCACGCTGAGTACCGACAAGATCGCCGCATCGTCCATCGGCGACGTGTGCAAGGTGCACGGCGAAGTGAGCAACACCATATTCATCGGGCACGCGAACAAGGGACACGACGGCTTCGTCGGCCATTCGATCCTTGGGCGCTGGGTCAACCTCGGCGCGGGCACCATCACGAGCAACCTGAAGAACACCTACGGCACCGTGCAGCTCTGGACCCCCGACGGCATCCGCGAAACCGGATTGCAGTTTCTCGGCACGCTCTTCGGCGATCACGCCAAGACCGGCATCGGGCTCAAGCTCACGACGGGCTCAGTGCTTGGCGCGGGTTCGAACGTGTACGGTGCGGTGATGCCGCCCAAGGTCGTCGCGCCGTTCTCCTGGGGCGAAGCGGGCGCGTTCATGGACTATCGTCTCGACAAGTTCCTCGACGTGGCGGCGCGCATGATGTCGCGACGCCACATCACGCTGAGCGATACGTCACGTGCGCAGCTGGCTGAGTCGTTCGCCGCGCGCTGGTCGGTGACGGAGTGAGAGTCTGGGTGCTCGGCAGCGGCAGCGAGGGGAATGCCGTGCTGGTCGAGGCTGGGGAATCGCGCGTCCTGATCGACTGTGGCTTCGGCACACGGACGCTCGCCGGCCGCCTGAAGGTGATCGGCGTCGCGCCGGCGTCCATCGAAGCGTGTATCGTGACGCACGAGCACTACGACCATGTGCGAGGCGCCGCCGCCGCTGCACGGAAGTGGGGCTGGTCGCTGTTCGCGAGTGCAGGCACTGTGGCCAGTTGCCCGGAGCTCGAGGAGGCGAACTGCACCCGCGTGCCGATCGGCGGCAGTGTGGTCCTCTCGCGCACGACGCTGACGACGTACGCCATCCCGCACGATGCGGCGAGTCCGATCGGTGTGCGCGTGACGTCGACGGCGACTGGGGCGAATGCTGTCGTGTGTACCGATCTCGGTCACGTGAGCGAGAGCGTGCGCGCGCTCTGCGCGAATGCCGATGTGCTCGTGCTCGAGTCGAACCACGATACCGGCATGTTGTGGGCGGGGCCGTATCCGCCATCGGTGCGGGCACGGATTGCGTCGCGAGTCGGGCACCTGTCCAATCGCGACGCGGCTCGGCTCGCGCGCGACGTGGTGCACCGTGACCTGGCGCACGTGGTGCTCGCGCACCTGAGCGAGAACTGCAACGATCACGGCATCGCGCATCGGACGATGTCCGAGGCGTTGAGCCGGACTCGGTTCAGGGGGGCGACGAGCATCGGGTTGCAGCATGGCGTGGTTGGGCCGTTGCTGCCGCGTGCTGGACGTGGCGCGGGGGAAGCGCAATATGCGTTCGCGCTCTAGGCGCTGAGTGCTGAATGCTGAATGCTGATTGCTGAGGCGTGTCAGGTGAGTGCTGAATGCTCTCATTGTTCTTCCGCATTCAGCCTTCAAGACTCAGCACTCGGCGCTCGGCACTCGGCACTCGGCACTCGGCACTCGGCACTCGGCACTCTGCACTCGGCACTCTGCAAAACAAAAGCGGGGGCCAATTGCCCCCCGCTTCTGTTTCACTGCAACTGAGCAGCCTAGTACATGCCGCCCATACCACCGCCGCCGCCACCCTGCGGTGCGTGGCTCTCCTTCTCCTTCTTCTCGACGATGATCGCTTCCGTCGTCAGCAGCAGCGACGCGATCGAAGCCGCGTTCTGCAGTGCCGTGCGCGTCACCTTCGTCGGATCGATGACGCCTGCCTGCACCAGATCCTCATAGGTGTCGGTCAGCGCATTGTAGCCGAACTTGTCGTCCTTGCTCGAGCGAACCTTCTCGAGCACGATCGAGCCTTCGCCACCAGCGTTCTGCACGATCATGCGGAGCGGCTCCTCGATGGCGCGACGGATGATCTCGACGCCGATCTGCTCCTCGGCATCCTCGAGCTTGAGGCCCTTGAGGGCCTTCTGCGCGCGAATGAGAGCGACGCCACCACCGGGGACGATGCCCTCTTCGACGGCCGCACGCGTAGCGTGCAGCGCATCCTCGACGCGCGCCTTCTTCTCCTTCATCTCGGCTTCCGTCGCGGCGCCGACGTTGATCACCGCAACACCGCCGGCGAGCTTGGCCAGACGCTCCTGCAGCTTCTCCTTGTCGTAGTCCGACGTGGAGTTCTCGATCGCAGCCTTGATCTCCTTGATGCGGCCCTGGATCGCGTCGTTCGACCCGGCACCGTCGATGATCGTCGTGTTGTCCTTGTCGACAACCACACGCTTCGCCTTGCCCAACTCGTTGACGGTCGCGTTCTCGAGCTTGAAGCCGATCTCTTCGCTGATGACCTTGCCGCCCGTCAGGACCGCAATGTCCTCGAGCATCGCCTTGCGACGATCGCCGAAGCCAGGCGCCTTGACGGCCGACACGCGAAGCGTTCCGCGAAGCTTGTTGACGACGAGCGTCGCAAGCGCCTCACCCTCGATGTCCTCGGCGATGATCAGGAGCGGCTTGCCCATCTGGGCAACCTTCTCGAGCACCGGGAGGAGATCCTTCATCGACGAGATCTTCTTGTCATGAATCAGGATCATCGCATCCTCGAGCGCCGCTTCCATCTTCTCGGGATCGGTGACGAAGTACGGCGAGACGTAGCCGCGGTCGAACTGCATGCCCTCGACCGTCTCGAGCGTCGTGTCGAGGCCCTTCGCCTCTTCCACCGTGATGACGCCGTCCTTGCCGACCTTCTCCATCGCCTCGGCGATCAGGTCGCCGATCTCCTTGTCATTGTTCGCCGAGATGGCGCCGACCTGGGCGATCTCCTTCTTGCCGGTGGTCGGGACGCTGATCTTCTTCAGCTCCTCGATCACCGCGACGACCGCCTTCTCGATGCCGCGCTTGATGGCCATCGGGTTGGAGCCGGCCGTGACGTTCTTGAGACCTTCGCGGAAGATCGCCTGGGCGAGGACGGTTGCCGTCGTCGTGCCGTCGCCAGCGATGTCCGACGTCTTGGTCGCGACTTCCTTCACCATCTGGGCGCCCATGTTCTCGAGGGGATCGGACAGCTCGATCTCCTTCGCAACCGTGACACCGTCCTTCGTGACCGTCGGGGCGCCGAACTTCTTGTCGATGACGACA
>JBBQDT010000093.1:0-16002 GCA_038319955.1 Gemmatimonadales bacterium
GGCTTGCTCGGGGCGTTGGCGCGGGGTGGGGGGTTGGGGTTTTGTGTTTGGGTGGTGGCCCCCCACATTTTTTTGGTGGGGGCTCCCCCCCGGGGGGGCCCCACCCTGCTCCGGGGGCCCCCGCCCCGCGTCGTACAGCGAAAGAATCGCGAAGCATTACGGCTTCTTGACTGCCTTGCTCGCGTCCTTCATCGCGTCCTTGGCTTCGCCCATCTTCTTGCCGGCGGTGTCCATCTTCGCCTTTGCGGTGTCCATCTTCATCGCGGCCATCGCGGAATCCGCCTTCATGGTGGTGTCCATTGAGACTGCTGCAGGTGCCGGAGCCATCGCCGGGGCTGCGGTATCAGCCTTCGGGGTCTCCTTCGTGCTGCAGGCGGCGACGAGCACGACTGCGACAAGGGCCAGGCGCTTCATGTATTTCTCCTGATTGGGTTCGGTGAATGACGCGTTGGTCCGCGCACGCTCTCGGTGCCCGGCTTCATGCGGCGTGAAACTTAGATTCAAAGAACTGCATGTCAAGAGTGGATTCGGGAGGGCCAAGTGAAAGCGTGGCAACAGCTTCGTCCGCGAGCGCGACAATATACGTCAGTCGAACTGTCGGCCCCGCACTTTCATATTAGTCCCATTTTGCGGAGACATGCGTTCACTCGCCGTGTAAGCTCTTTCCGAACAACTACTTACGCTCGCTTCCCTCGCTGCGCCGAAAATGCGTGGTCGAGACGGGTCCACGATAGTAGCTTGATGCCGTCCCCTCCCACGCGAATCATGACTGCCGACATTCTCTTCGCGGAAGACAAGCTCGCTGGCGATGGCGTCGTTCGCGGCGCTTGCCCGCACGACTGTCCTGACACATGCGCGATGCTCGTCACCGTCGAGAATGGGCGCGCGGTGCGTGTTGCGGGCGACCCCGATCATCCGGTGACGAAGGGCTTTCTCTGCGCGAAGGTCAATCGCTACGTCGAGCGCACGTACCACGACGACCGCCTCCGCACACCGCTGCGGCGCGTGGGCCCGAAAGGCAGCGGACAGTTCGAGCCGATCACTTGGGACGCCGCGCTCGACGAGATCGCAGCCCGACTCGGCGACGTCGTGCAGTCGGACGGGCCCGAGGCCATCCTCCCGTACTCGTACGCCGGGACGATGGGTCTCGTACAGGGCTCCTCGATGGACCATCGCTTCTTCCACTTGCTCGGCGCATCCAGGCTGGATCGCACGATCTGCTCGATGGCGGGCACGATCGGCATGCGGATGACGGTGGGCGCGAGCATCGGTGCTGATGGTGAAGGCGTGCCCGAGAGCGACCTGGTGCTGCTGTGGGGAACCAACACGCTCACGGCCAACCCGCACCTCTGGCCGTTCATTCTCCAGGCGCGCGAGCGTGGTGCGCCGATCATCTGCATCGACCCCATCCAGACGCGCACGGCAATGCAGTGCGACGAGTGGATTCCCATCCGGCCTGGTACGGACGCCGCGCTCGCACTCGGCATGATGCACGTGATCTTCTCGCGCGGCCTGGAGGACACCGACTATCTCGAGCGCTACACACTTGGCCACGAGGCGCTGCGCGAGCGCGCGGGGGAGTGGACGCCGCAGCGCACCGCCTACGTCACCGGCCTTCCGGTGGAGACCATCGTCTCGCTCGGCGAGCGGTTTGGGCGCGCCAAGGCGGCGTTCATTCGCCTGAACTATGGGCTCCAGCGTCACGCTGGTGGCGGCATGGCGGTGCGAACCATCGCGTGTCTCCCTGCGGTGACCGGGCACTGGCGTCGTGCCGGCGGCGGCGTGCAGCTCTCGACGTCGGCGAACTTTCAGTTCAACCGGGCTGCGCTCGAGCGACCGGATCTTGGCCCGCCGGCGCGGACGATCAACATGATCAGGCTGGGAGACGCGCTCACGTTGCCCGATGCCGGCGTCGGCGGCCCGCCGGTGAAGGCGATGATCGTGTACAACAGCAATCCCGCTGCAGTGGCGCCCGATCGCAATGCGGTGGTCCGAGGGCTCGCGCGCGACGACCTGTTCACCGTGGTGCTCGAGCATTTCCAGACGGACACGGCTGACTGGGCGGACATCGTGCTCCCGGCCACCACGCAGCTGGAGCACTGGGACATCCACTTCGCGTACGGCCATCACTACGTGTCGCTCAACCGGCCCGCCATCGCGCCGATTGGCGAAGCGAAGCCGAACAGCGAGATCTTCCGGTTGCTGGCGGCGCGCATGGGCATGACGGACCCCATCATGCGCGACGACGACCTCGCGCTCATTCGCCAGGCGCTCTCGTCCCAGCTGCCGAAGATTCAGGGCGTGACGATGGACGAATTGCTCGAGCATGGCTGGATGCGCCTCAACGTGCCCACGCCGTACCTGCCCTTTGCGGACGGCGGGTTCACCACGCCGAGCGGCAAGTGTGAGTTCCATTCGGAGCGGCTGGCGGAGATGGGCTTCGATCCGCTGCCCACGTACATCCCGCCGTACGAATCGATCGAGCGCGATCCGGCGCTCGTTGCGCGCTATCCGCTGACGCTGATCTCGTCGCCGGCGCACACGTTCCTCAATACGACGTTCGTGAACATCACGTCGCTGAGGCGCCAGACGAAGGAGCCGGAGGTGTTGCTGCATCCGGCCGACGCGGAACGTCGCGCGATTGCCGTGGGCGCGATGGTGACGGTGCGCAACGATCGCGGGGCGTTCGTCGCGCGGGCGCGCGTGGAGCCGTCCATCCGCGAGGGTGTGGTGTGGGCGCCGTCGATCTGGTGGGGCAAGCTGGCGGCCGATGGAGCGAATGCGAACCAGACCACGTCGCAACTGGAAACCGACCTCGGACATGGGCCGGTGTTCTATGACAACCAGGTGGAAGTAGAGATGGCGTAACCGGACTGATTCTCGGCAGTGAACCGCGTCAGTCCGGGGAGGGCAGCTCTTCGAGCGCACAGCGGACTCGCGGCTGCAGCGGATCACTGAGGTCCATCAGCTGCCAGGGAATGATGTAACGCCGCCGGCCCAGGAAGCGCAGCGACTGCCACGCGAAGCGACTGGCCGCCATCGATGGCAGCAGCGCAAGCCGTCCCACGTGAAATGCGACGACCACGTACTCGTTGCCGTGCTCGTGCAGCTCGATCTCCGCGTGCAGCTCGTGGATATGGCCAACGCTCCGGCCATCCACATCGTGGACCGTCCGTCCCACGAGCCGGTCGAGCCGAACTTCGCGCATACTCACTGGCGGCCGATGTACGCGCCGGGAATGTGGCGCACCACGTGGTCGCACAACCAGCGCTCGACATGCTGCGACGCGAGATCGGCGCCGTCGACGTCCACCTCGACAACGTGCGAAATCTCGCGTACAGCGCTGAAGGGGATGCGGCTGATCCCATCGGACTTCACGTCCACGAGCGTCCGAAGCAGCTGCATGAACCAGCGGACCGGCGCGCCGATCCGTTCGTCGCGCACCCGACCGCCGACGAGAATCGTCGCGACGCGCGGAGGACGGCCGTCCTCCAGGGCGAGCAGCAGCCCATCCACGCGACCGATCTTGTCGTGGTGCCGGTCGAGGAGCTGCGCGTCCTGGACGTCGTGCACGAGATGGAGTCCCCTCATCACGTCACCCTCCACCGAGTATTTGCAGGGGAACTGCCACCACGAACAACACCGCCGAGAGGATCGACAGCGCGACGAGCGCTGCGTTGGCCACCCATCCGTTCGTATACGCGGACATCACGTCCGTGTCGTTCATCAGCACGAGCATCGGGATGATGGTGAGCGGCAGGCTCGCGGCGGTCACCACCATCGTCACCGTGGTGAGCTTCAGTGGGTCGATGCCGGCGACCATGACGAGCGCCATGGCGAGGATGCTCACCGTGTACGCCATGCTGAACCGCGCATTCCTGGCCGGCGGCAGGTTTTCGCTCCACGACCATCCGAATCCCTGGGCGAGCAGGTATGACACCGACAGCGCGATCTCGAGTGTCGCACCGAAACAGGTGATGCCGAGCGTGGCGATGAAGAACCACAGCCCTGCGCGGCCGAGTGGCGTCGCCAGCGTCTGGGCGATGATGTCGAAGCTGTCCACATTCGCGTGCTTCGGCGCCAGCACCATCGCTGCACAGATGAGCACAGCGATGGAGAGTCCGCCTCCGAACAGGTTGCCAAGCACCGCCGAGAGTCGATTGACGCTGACGTACTCCGTGTCCCAGGCATCCTCGATGGCGCCTGAGGAATGGAAGATGAACAGGTACGGACTCACCGATGCGCCGACGACGCTTACGGCGATGTACCAGTAGCGCGCCGCATCGTGCGCGGGCCGCGATGGAACCAACGCGGCGCCGACCTCGTTCCACTGGGGATGCAGCTTCCAGGCGCCCACGGCAAACGCGATGGCCACGATGCCGAAGATCGCACTGCCCTGCTCCACTACTGTGAACGTGCCGCGCCAGAGCAGCATCCATGCGACGAAGGCCACCGGAAGCGCCCACCAGCGAAGGCTCACGCCGGTGGCCATCTGGAGGGCAGTGCTGACGCCGCCGATCTCCGCCGCCAGCGCGAGCAGGCTCACAATCAGCACGACCACGAGCGGTGCCGTGAAGAAACGGATACCAAACCGCTCGCGCAGCAGGTCGGTGTACGTCCGCTTGCTCACGGCGGCGAGTCGTCCGCTCATCTCCATCAGGACGGCGAGCCCGATGGTCCCCACGGCGACGACCCAGGCGAGCTGCACGCCGAATTCGGCACCGGCCTGCGTGGCCGTGGCGATCGACCCGATCTCCAGGAAGCCACCGATTCCGCACACGAGTCCCAGCGCGGCATTGCTCCATTTCTTCACGTTGCCAGCCATGAGCGACGCGAAAGGCAGAAAGCGTACCCGGCCCCTTGCGTGGCTCGGCCACGCTGCGCTGATTCACGAGAGACCCTGTTCCTGACCGGAGGTTTTGTTGTCGTCGTTTCCGCTGACACTCGGCGCGCTCGCGCGCTCGCCATACGGTGCTCCCGATCGCAGGCTGCGCTCGGTCAAGGACGAGATGCGCCAGAATCTCCTCGCCCGCCTCGCCTCGGGCGGACCCCTCTTCGACGGGGTCCTCGGCTACGAAGAGACGGTCATGCCGCAGATCGTCAACGCGCTCCTCTCGCGCCACAACTTCATCCTGCTCGGACTGCGCGGACAGGCGAAGTCGCGGATCCTGCGCGCGCTCGTCACGCTGCTCGACGAGGCGATGCCGATCGTCGCCGGCAGCGAGGTGAACGACAATCCGTTCGCGCCCATTTCACGCTACGCGAAGAACCTCATCACCGAGCGCGGCGACGACACGCCGGTCGCGTGGGTCGATCGCGACAGCCGGTTCGTCGAGAAGCTCGCCACACCGGACGTCACCATCGCCGACATGATCGGTGACCTCGATCCCATCCGCGCCGCGCGCGGCGGACACGTGCTCTCCGACGAGCTGACGATTCACTATGGCATGCTGCCGCGCGCGAACCGCGGCATCTTTGCGTTGAACGAACTGCCTGATCTGGCTGGGAAGGTACAGGTCGGGTTGTTCAACGTCATGCAGGAGGGCGACGTCCAGATCAAGGGCTATCCCGTGCGCCTCCCGCTCGACGTGCAGCTGTGCTTCACCGCGAACCCCGAGGATTACACGGCGCGCGGCAAGATCATCACGCCGCTGAAGGATCGCATCGGCAGCGAGATCATCACGCACTACCCCGAGACGGTGGAGCTCGGGATGGCCATCACCGAGCAGGAATCGTGGACGGCGCGCGATGACAAGCCGGTGCGCATCCCGGACTTCATCGCCGAAGTCGTCGAGCGCATCGCGTTCGAGGCGCGCACTGACAAGCGCATCGACCGCCGGTCCGGCGTGTCGCAGCGCATGCCGATCAGCGTCATGGAAAACGTCGTGTCCAACGCGGAACGGCGGGGCATCATCACTGGCGAAGCGGATATCGTCCCGCGCATCTCCGATGTGTATGCGGCGCAGCCGGCCATCACCGGCAAGATCGAGCTCGAGTACGAAGGCGAGCTCGTGGGCGGGCACGCCATCGCTCGCGAGCTCATTCGCCGCGCTGCCGACGCCACCTTCGGCGAGCGTGCCGGCGGCGTGAATACGGACGACGTCGTCATCTGGTTCGACGAAGGGGGAGCGCTCCAGCTCACGGAAGACGAACGCTCCGAGGGGATGCAGGCGGCGTTCGGCATCGTCCCCGGACTCATCGACCTCGTACGTCACGTCGGCCTCGCCGAGTCGGGCGATGCGCCACAGACCGTCGCCGCGTGCGAGCTGGTGCTCGAGGCACTTGTCGCCCGCAAGAAAATCTCGCGTTCCGACAATGGGCTCTACGGTCGCGCTGAGCCGCAGCGCCGGCCTCGCCGGCCCGACCAGGACTTCTTCGGAGGCGGGCTCTCCGCCTAGCCCATGTCTCGCTGGCAGCCCGTGATCAGCGCGGTCATCACCGCGGACACACCCGTCGCCGAGATTCGCGTCCGCGAAGCCTCGGTGCGAGATCTCGCCGCCGTGCTGGAACTGCGCCTCGCACTGCTGCGCGAGCATCCGGATCATCCCATCTACGGCCGCCTGCGCGCTGATGTCTCGACGCGTGCGCGAGAATTGTTCGCCACGCAGCTACGCGCGCAGACGGAGACGATCTTCCTCGCCGAGCGTGAGGGCACTGTCGCCGGCATCCTGCGCTGCGTGGAGTCGATCGGCTCGCCGCTGCTCGATCCCGCGCGCTACGCGTACGTGTCGTCCGTCTACGTGCGCCCGGAAGCGCGGCGTCGTGGCGTATTGCGCGCGCTCATGAGGGCCGCGGAGCGATGGTCGCATGCGCGCGGCCTGGATCAGATGCGGCTGCACAACGTCGCCGGCAGCCCGTCGGCCGAGGGGGCATGGAACGCCCTCGGGTTCGAGGTGGTGGAGCAGGTGCGCGTGCGACGCGTGCCGCCGCGCGAAACCTGATGGCCGTCGTCACGATCTCGCGGCAATACGGCTCTGGTGGCTCGGAGGTGGCAGAGCGGGTGGCGCGTGCACTCGGCTGGCAGCTGTACGACAATGCGATGGTGGACTCGGTCGCCGAGCGGCTCGGCATGACGGCGGCAGAAGTGTCGGCGCGCGAAGAACGACTGCCGACCTTGACCGAGCGCCTGGCATCGGCGATGTCGCTCTCGGCACCCGAGATGATGGTGAGCGGTGAATACGCCGTGATTCCGCCGAGTGAATCGCGCATCGTCGAGGTGACGCAACGGGTGATGGAAGACGCCGTGCGGGCGGGGCCTGCCGTGATCGTGGGCCGTGGAGCGCAGTGCCTGCTCGCGATGCGCAGCGATGCGCTGCACGTGTATTGCTATGCGCCACTCGAGTCGCTCATCGCATACGCCGAACGAACGTTCGGCCTCACGCCCGACGACGCGCGCAAGAAGGTGAACGAGATGAACACGCGCCGCGAGGAGTACGTCAAGCGGCACTGGAAGCGCGAGTGGCGCGACCTCTCCAATTATCACCTCTGCGTGAACACCGCGTGGCTCGGCATGGACGGCGCGGCGGAGGTCGTCGCGCGCGTCGCGCGTGAGCGCTTCGCGTAGAGAGTGCTAGCGTTGCTGCTTCAGCCGCTGGAGATCGTCTTCCACTGAAGAGGGCAGGAGAAGGTTGTCCGCGATGCCGGCGATTTCCTCCGCGTCCTTCCAGGCAGCTTCGAGCACGTGTAGCTCGCCCTCGAGCGCGCGACGCTCCGAATCCTCATGTGCGGCCATCTCGAGCGCGAGACGTCCGGCTGTGGGAAGATTCTTGAGGAGGTGCGTGCCCCTGTTGTACAGCTTTTCGCTCTCACGCTTCTCGATGGCATCCACCGCCCGGCGGAAGAGCTTTTTCGGATCTGTCGACTCCTCGAGGTAGCCAACCGCGCGCGAGACCTCGTCGCGCGATCCGCCGTTGGAATTGAGCCGTGGCAACAGGGCAGCGGCGGCGACGAGCGCTTCGTCACCTGTGAGATCGACTTCCATCTTGCCCGCACTGAACTTCCAGCTCGTGAGAAATGATCCACTCGCGACTGCCGAGACGCGCAGCCGCACGCCGTCGCCATCCGCGTGCAACTCTGTCTTCGGCAGTTCGCTTAGTCGAACGCGTAGCTTCTCGCCACCCGACGTGGGCACGTTGATCAGCGTCCGCGCGCGATAGATGCTCCCTCCGGCATTCAGCAGGTTGAGCATCGGACTGAACGCGCCCGCGCCGACCATCCCGACCATCGGGCCGAAGATCACCACACCGCCAACGACTGCACTCGCACCGGCCACGATCGCGAGCTGCTTGCGGCGACGGCGCCCGAATTGATCGCCATAGCGCCACGCAGCCATCTCCGGACGCTGTGGCTCGCCGATCCGCACCAGCTCCAACCCTTCCTTGAGCCGCGCGAGACCGATGTGCTCCGTGGAGACGCGAAGCTTCGTTCCCCTGAAGGCCGCTTCGCACTCCTCGATTGCCTCCCAACGCTCCTCGAGGGGCGTGAGGTTCCACCGCTCGCACTTCCGACAGACGACCCACAGGCGGCCCTTTGCCGCGTCGTAGGCAAGGCGGCGTCCCACGGGGAAATGCTCGATCGCAGCATTCTTGCCGAGCGTGTCGTGACAGAAAAGGCAGGTGGAATACATCAGGCCGGCCTCGCGAGCACCTCGAAGCGACAGCGCGGGCTGCCCGAACGATCGCAGCATTCGCGCACCGGAACACCGACGAGCGACGACACCATCTCCTCGACGACATGACACGCGCGCGGTTCCGAACGCACCGCCGCGGCGAGGGGACATGCGTAGCCGCGGATCACGAATCCATCCTCCGTGCGCTCGACGTCGATCTCTGCGCCGAGTGACGTGAGCATTGCCGCGGCGGCGCGGACGCGGGTGTCGAGCGAACGACGGTTGCCGGAATCGGGTGCTTCGAGACGTCGCCCGGCGTCGCGCAATATGTCGTCGACGTCACCGGACGGAAGACGCTCGGCGAGCGTCTCGAGCAGCGCAGCGAGAACTGGCGGGTATGCAGAGGACAGCGCGGACTCGGCACCCGGCGCGATGGCGTAGAGCGTGGCGGGCTTCCCCGCTCCAGGCCCCTGACGCGTGCCCGCCGCGTGGATGATGCCTGCTTCCTCCAACGTCTGCAGCTGAGCGCGCACCGCGTTGTCGGTGACGCCGAGGTCGGCCGCGAGCTCTTCGACCGTGGCGACTCCTCGCCTGATCAGAGCGATCAGTCGTCCTCGCGTCGTTCCTCCGATCTGCTGCTCCCACCACCGCATGCGACCTCCGGTTCCTTCACAAGATAACGGCGGGAATAATAAGTCAAGAAAAATCTTGACAATTTCATTCCCCGGAGGCAGACTACACCCATCGCAGCCGGGGCAGTACCGGCGCGATGTCGACCACTTCACCCATTCCCCAGCAGGAGCACGTATGCGCATTCGCCTTGGCAGCATCGGCGTGGCAGGCCTCGCCCTCGTCGGCGCGACGTTCATCACCGCGCGCCCAGTGGCCGCACAGGCCGCGGCGGCAAAGCTCGACGATCCGACGATCGTCGCGATCTTCGACGCCGCGAACACGTGGGACATCGAGACGGGCAAGATCGCCGTCAGGAAGGGCAGCACCAAGGAGATCCGCGAGTTCGGCGCGATGCTGGCGCGCGATCATGCGGCTGTGCGCGGACAGGGTCGCGACCTGGCGAAGAAGCTTGGCGTGACACCGACGCCGCCGAAGAACTTCGGCATGGCGAAGGATCACTCTGCCGCCGTGAAGAGGCTCAACAGGCTGTCAGGCAAGGCGTTCGACCGCGCTTTCCTCGAGCACGAGGTCGCCTATCACAAGGCGGTGATCGACGCGATCAACACCACGCTGATGCCGGCGCTCAAGAACCAGGACGTGAAGGACTTGGTGACGAAGATCGCGCCGGCGTTCAAGGCGCACGAAGACGCCGCGCAGGACAAGCTGAACAAGATGAAGTGACGGGAAACGGGAGGACGGGACTTCACATCTCTGACTTCTGCCTGGAACGCCCGGCCCAGAAGTCGATCGAACATTGTGTCTTACTCGACAGAGCTTCGGTGCCGCGCGCCGAGGTTGCCAGAACTGAAGGCTCGGATCGAAGAATTCGAGGATTCGGGGATCTCACAATGTTCGCAACTCCGGCCGCTTGAAGAAGGCCCAGGCACCGTACGAAAGCATGAGCACGGCCGCCCCGCCGATCGCACCAGACACGCCGATCCAGTGTGCCACAGATCCGGCGACGAACGCACCGACGACCGTCGCCAGGCCGACAACGACCAGTCCATATGCGGCCATCATCCGGCCGCGCAGCTCATCAGGCACCGTGGCCTGCAGCAGTCCATTCGAGATCGCGCCGTTCAAGATCATCGTGCAGCCGATGGCCAACAGCAGCACGTATGCGAGCCACGGCGCCCTCGTGAGCGAGAAGGCGAACAGCAGCACCGGCCACGACATCGACGCCGCGATGAGCAGCTTGATGCGCGACATGCGATAGCCCACTGCCGCCAGGCTCAGCGCACCGGCGAGTCCGCCGACGCCGAGACACGACATGAGCAGACCGTAGCCTGCTGCGCCGAGGCCGAACATGTCGCGTGCGACCACTGGCATCAGCGCAATCACCGGAGTGCCGAGGATCGAGTACACCGTCACCAGCGTCATCAGGGCACGGATCTGCGGTGTGTCGCGCATATAGCGCAGTGCCTGTCGCACGCCCTCCCATGGGCTCAGTGCCTGCGCACGCCGTTCCCACCGCGGCAGGTGGATCATGAAGAGGCCGATCAGCACCGTGACGAAGCTCAGGGCATTCAGTGCAAAGCACCACGCGATGCCGAGTCGCGCGATGACGGCTGCCGCGATGCCCGGGCCGACCACGCGCGCCAGGTTGAAGCCGCTCGAGTTGAGCGCAATGGCGTCGGGGAGATCCTCGCGACCCACGAGGTCGATGAACATCGATTGGCGCGCCGGGATCTCGACCGCCGAGATGCACCCGGAGATGAACGCCAGCGCAATCAGGGACTCGATGTTGATGCGCTGCGTGTAGGTGAGCCACCAGAGCAGTGAGGCGTCGGCGAGGAAGGCGAGCTGCGCCAGCTTGACGAGCTTGAGCTTGTCAGAGCGGTCCACAATGGCGCCAGCGTGCATCGTGAAGGCGAGGATGGGAATGGACGATGCCGTCGCCACCACGCCCACGAGGAACGCACTGTTCGTCAGCTCCAGCGCCAGCCAGCCGATTGCCATCGACTGCATCCACGTGCCGATCAGCGAGAGTGTCTGTCCGATCAGGAACCGCCGGAAGTTCCTGTGGCGGAGAAAGACGCGGAAGGGATTGATCGAGGAGGCCGTGGGCACGAAAACAAATATAGGCTGGATTGCCGCGATCCATCCCGGGCGATATCTCTCCTCTGAGGAGAATTGCCATGCGCTTTCATACCTACAGCAAGTTCTCGCCGGAGATGGCCGATGCGGTCGATCTCCAGTCGTTGCTCGACAAGCTTGCCGATTTCCTGCTGCAGTCCGGCTTTGCCGGTGGCGACGGGCAGCCGTATCACGGCATGGGCTTCGACGAACCTGGCGACCGATCGCTCGATTCCCTGCGGCAGGCCATTCTCGATGCGCTGATGCAGAGCGGGCAGTTCACGCCCGAAATGCTCGAAGCGCTCCGTGGCGAAGGCGACGACGAGGCGCAGGCCAAGCTCGCGAAGCTGCTCGACGATCTCGTGCAGCGACTGATCAACGAGGGCTACCTCAATCTCGAGCAGCCACCGCAGATGCCAGCCGGTCACCAGCCGGTCGTCGGCAAGGGGTCGATGGCGCAGGCAGCAGCACGCGACGTCAACTTCAATCTCACGGGCAAGGGCATCGATTTCCTCGGCTACAAGACGTTGCGCGGCCTGCTCGGTTCGCTGGGGAAGTCGAGCTTCGGCAGTCACGATACTCCGTATCTCGCCACGGGCATCGAGGCCGACGGCTGGAGCAAGCCGTACGAGTTCGGCGACGTCCTCAACATCGACGTCAACGAGACGCTCAAGAACTCGTTGATCCGCACGGGGAAGATCGAGGTGCCGATGGACCTCGACTATGGCGACCTCATGGTGCGCCAGGCCGAGTATCGCTCGAGCTGCGCGACGGTGCTGCTGCTCGACTGCTCGCACTCGATGATTCTGTATGGAGAAGACCGCTTTACACCAGCCAAGAAAGTCGCGCTCGCACTGACGCATCTCATTCGCACCCAATTCCCCGGCGATTCCATCAAGGTCGTGCTCTTTCACGATTCAGCCGAAGAGATTCCGCTGGCCACGCTCGCGAGCGCGCAGGTGGGTCCGTATCACACGAACACGGCGGAAGGGTTGAAGCTCGCCCGCCGGCTGTTGATGGCGCAGAAGAAGGACATGCGGCAGATCATCATGATCACGGACGGCAAGCCGAGCGCCCTGACGATGCCGGACGGGCAGATCTACAAAAACTCCTTCGGCCTCGACGTCACCGTCATCGAGAAGACGCTTCAGGAAGTCGCGGCGTGTCGGAAGTCGGGAATCATGATCAACACGTTCATGCTCGCGCGCGATCGCGCGCTCGTGGAGTTCGTGAAGCGCATGAGCGAGATCAGCCGCGGCAAGGCCTACTTCACCACCACGATGACGCTGGGGCAGTTCATCCTCATGGACTTCCTCAAGCGGAAGACGCGCAAGGTCAGCTGAGAGCAGGTCAGTCTGTCGTCCCGAAGGCAGTGAGGGACCTGCCCTTCCTCATTACAGCTCGTTGTTCAGAATCCGGCGCAGCACGCCGCTGTCGAGGTTCGCGCCACAGAACACCACGCCAACGCGCTGGCCTTGTAGCTGATCGCGCAGCCTCATCGCCGCTGCGACGCCCATCGCTCCGGCGCCCTCGACGAGATGATGCGTCGTGGAGATGATCATGCGAAGCGCCTCTGCGGTCTCCGCATCGGTGACGGTGATGAAGTCCGACAGCCCGTCCACGAGCGAGCCGAAGGTGAGATCGTACGTCGACCGGGTGGCGACGCCCTCGGCGAACGTGTCGGCGCGCAGTCCCTTCTTCTGTTCCTTTGCGTGCCAGCTGTCGTGCAGCGTCGGCGCGCCGGTGGCCTGCACCCCGATGATGCGCAGGCCCGGCTGGAGTGCGCGCGCCACCGTGATCGCGCCAACGGCCTGCGAGCCACCGCCGATGGCGATGATGAGGACGTCGAGATCCTCGCTTTGCTCGAGGATCTCGAGCGTCATCGTACCCGCGCCGGTGAGCACGTGGACGTTGTTCGTGGAGTGGCAGAGTGTGCGCCCTTCCGCCTCGACGAGCCGGTGCGCGACGGCAACCGCCTCGTCGTAGTCCCTGCCCTCCTCGATCACGGTGGCGCCCCATGCGCGCATGCCCGCATTCTTCTCGGGATTGTTGCCGACGGGTACGCAGATTTTCACGTCGACGCCGAGTTGGGTGCCACCGAACGCCAGACCCAGCCCGTGATTGCCCGTGGTGGCGCCGACCACCCCTCGTGCACGCTGGGCCGGTTCGAGGGCGGTGATGGTGGACATGCCGTTGCGCACCTTGAACGAGCCCGTGGGCTGGACGTTCTCGTGCTTCACGAAGAGGGAGACGCCGGGCAGTCGGGCGTCGAGGGCTGGATAGTGGCGGAAGGGCGTTGCGGCGAGGTAGGGCGCGATGCGCTCGCGAGCAGCCTGGACATCGCCGAGTGTGATGGGAGCAGTCATGGTGAAGGGACGTTAGATTGTGTCGCTGCAATGCGCAAAGAGCCAGGATGATGAACTACGTCTATGTCGCGGTCGGGAGTGCCATTGGCGGAGTGGCCCGTTTCGTGGTCGGCAGCTGGATGCAGCGCCGGCTCGACGATGTGATGCCGCGCATTGGCGCGATTGCCTTTCCGATCGGTACGCTGATCGTGAACGTCACGGGCTCGCTGCTGCTCGGGGCCATTCTCGTGGTGGTCGCGCGGCTGGGTGACAATGGCAACGCGACGCGGCTGCTGCTCGTCGTTGGACTCTGCGGCGGCTACACGACTTTTTCGACGTTCAGTGCGGAGACGCTTGGCCTGATGGAGAACGGTGGTGGCGCGCTGGCGACAGCGAATGTCGTCGCGAGCATCGCGCTCGGTATGGTCGCGGTGTTCGCGGGGGCGTACCTTGCGCGCGCTGTCCTCGGGAGACCGGCGTGACATGCTGACGGCATTGCTCTCCGTCACGCTGCTGGGATTCCTGCTCGGCATGCGCCACGCCACCGACCCGGATCATGTGGTGGCGGTGACGACCATCGTCTCGCAGCAGCGCTCGTTGGCGAAGGCGGCGCGCACCGGCGTGCTGTGGGGGATCGGGCACACCGCGACGATCATTCTCGTCGGTGGGGCCATCATCGTGCTCAAGGTGCAGCTCTCGGCGATCCCGCCGCGTGTCGGCCTGTCGCTGGAGTTCGCCGTCGCGGTGATGCTCGTCGTGCTCGGACTGTTGACGCTCGCGGGAGGGGAGCGCCGCGTGGCAGATAGCACTGCGCGTCCACTCACCGTGGGGTTCGTGCATGGACTGGCTGGCTCCGCGGCCGTGGCTACACTGCCCCAGGTGGCGCTCATTCCGAATCCGGGATGGGCGCTTGTGTATCTTGGCGTGTTCGGCGTCGGCACGATCGTCGGCATGCTCCTGGTCACCGCGTCGATTGCGGCACCGAGCCTCCTCGCGGTGCACAAGTTCGCGGGACTGAACCGAACGCTGCGCATCACGTCGGGCCTCGCGAGCATCGCATTCGGCCTCTTTCTCGCGCATCGGATTGGTTTCGTCGACGGACTGTTCACTTCCGCGCCCGCGTGGACTCCGCAGTAGATCCGGCGCGCGCGCGCCGGTTCGGCACGCTGCTCAGGCGCTGGTTCCGTGCAAACGGCCGCGATCTCCCGTGGCGCAACACGCGTGATCCCTATCGGATCCTCGTGTCGGAGCTGATGCTGCAGCAGACGCAGGTGTCGCGCGTCGTGCCGAAGTACGCGGAGTTCCTCGCCACCTTTCCGACACTGCACGACATCGCGCGCGCCAGGCCGAGGCGGGTGACGGAGGCCTGGTCCGGGCTCGGCTATTATGCACGGGCGCGAAACCTTCACGCGTTGGCGAAGGTGGTGACGGATCGGGGGCGGAATCCGGATGCCACCCTTCCCCCCGATGCGGCGGCCTTGCGGGCGCTACCGGGAGTGGGCGCCTACACGGCGGGCGCCGTAAGCTCGTTCGCATACGAACGTCGTGCGGAGCTCGTGGACACGAACGTGGCGCGCGTGATCAGGCGAGTGTTCGCACCCGAGGTGGTGATCAAGTCCTCCGCCGGCCAGAAACGGCTCTGGGCCGTGGCGCGCACGTTGTTGCCGAGGACAGGCAAGGCGACATGGACGCACAACCAGGCGCTGATGGAGTTGGGTGCCCTGGTCTGCACGGCCCGAATCGCACACTGCTCGGCGTGTCCCGTGCGGACTGTGTGTGCGACGTATGCCGACTCCGGGGCTCCGTGACCGACGCGCTGTCTCAGCCGGGGTTCCGACTTCGGATCGAGCCGCTCGACGGATATTCTCCGGTGATCGGTCGTCTCGTGTGCATGCTGCGCTATTCGCGTGAGCGCACGCTCACGGCGGTGGAAGGCCTGTCGGTCGCCGCTCTCGAACATCGGCACGACGCGCAGAGCAATTCGATTGGCGCTCTACTTTCGCACCTGGCTGCCAGCGAGCGCATTTTCCAGGTGCTGACCTTCGATGAGCGTGAGTTCTCGACTGCCGAGGAGATCGAGTGGAAGCCGAGGCTCGACCTATCAGTCGTCGCGTACGAACAGTCACGCGGAAAGTCGCTGGCGCAGCTTCTCGACGTGTTGGCTGCGCTTCGTTACGAGACGCTCACGCAGCTGGGCATGCGCGATGATGTGTGGCTCGAAGCGCCGCTCGTCGCGGCGCCGGAGCTGAATGCACACTGGGCGTGGTTTCACGTTGCCGAGGACGAGATCAGCCACTGTGG
>JBBQDT010000094.1:0-15780 GCA_038319955.1 Gemmatimonadales bacterium
TGATCCGTCGATCGTCGCGGCGACCTCCGCAAGCATTTCCACAATCAACGCAACATGACGCAGACGCAGTCTTCACTGTTATTCGTCGTCATCGGCGCCAGTGCCCTCGCGCTGATCTTCGCGGTCTTCCTCGCCCGATGGGTGCTCTCGCGCAGTCGCGGGACCCCGGAGATGCAGAAGATCTCCAATGCCATCCAGGAGGGCGCCGAGGCGTATCTCGCGCGACAGTACAAGACGATCGGCATGTTGTCGATCGTCGTCGCGGCACTCCTCGGCATCGGCTACGGGTTCTTCCGGCACACCACGCCGAACGACCCCGTTCAGGACCCGAAAACGTTCGCCATGTACGTCACCGGGTCGTTCCTGCTCGGTGCGCTGAGCTCGGGTATCGCGGGCTACGTGGGCATGTGGGTCTCGATCCGTACGAACATTCGCGTGGCCGCAGCGGCGATGACGTCCCTCAACGACGCGCTGCAGACGGCGCTCCGTGGTGGGGCCGTGTCGGGACTGTTCACGGTGGCGATGAGTCTCCTCGGCGTCGGCGGATTGTTCGCCGCGCTGTCGACGATGGCACCGCAGGGCATGGACGCGGGCGAGTGGGCGCGGCACATCCCCTTCCTGATCGTCGGCTACGGTTTCGGCGCGTCGTTCGTCGCGCTCTTCGCGCAGCTGGGCGGCGGCATCTACACGAAGGCGGCCGACGTCGGCGCCGATCTCGTGGGCAAGGTCGAAGCGGGCATCCCGGAAGACGATCCGCGCAACCCCGCCGTGATCGCTGATCTCGTCGGCGACAACGTCGGTGACTGCGCCGGTCGCGGCGCCGACCTGTTCGAGAGCACCGCTGCCGAAAACATCGGTGCGATGATCCTCGGCGTCTTGCTCTACAAGTCGTTCGGCATCAACGGCATTCTCTTCCCGCTCGTCATCATGGCGCTCGGGCTGCTCTGCTCGATCGTCGGCGTGATGGTCGTGAAGACGAAGGAAGATGCCGACCCCATGAAGGCGCTGAACTTCGGCTACTACGTCACGGCGGCGCTCGTCACCGTGATGTTTTTCTTTGCCAGCAGGACGCTGCTGCAGGTTGCCGACGCACCGGACGCGTGGTGGCACTTCTTCATCTGCGGCGTCATCGGCATCGTCACGTCGATCGCGTTCGTGTTCATCACGCAGTACTACACGGAGTATCGCTACCGCCCAGTGCTGAGTATCGCCGAGGCGAGTCAGACTGGCCCGGCCACGAACATCATCGCGGGTCTCGCGGTGGGCATGGAATCCACGGTGCTGCCGGTCATCACGATCGGCATCGCCATCATCGCCAGCTATTCGCTCGGACAGGCGAGCGGGTTGCTGAACGACGCTGGGGCGCCGATCGGTGGATTGTTCGGCACCGCGGTCGCCACGATGGGCATGCTCGGCACGGCCGGCTATATCCTCGCGATGGACGTCTTCGGTCCGATCACGGACAACGCCGGCGGCATCGTCGAGATGTCGCGGCAGCCGGAATCGGTGCGCGAGAAGACTGATCGCCTCGACTCGGTCGGCAACACGACGAAGGCGCTCACGAAGGGCTACGCCATCGGTTCGGCGGCACTCGCAGCGTTCCTGCTGTTCTCTGCGTACCTCGACGAAGTGAAGAACCTCACGGGCCAGGCGCTGCATGTCGACCTGTCGAAGCCGGTGGTGTTCGTTGCCGGCCTGCTCGGCGCGATGCTCGTGTTCTGGTTCTCGTCGCTCGCCATGACGGCGGTGCGCAAGGCGGCGTCGTCGGTGATCACGGAAGTGCGTCGCCAGTTCAAGGAGCGCCCGGGCATCATGGAGGGTACCGAGGAGCCGGACTACGCGGCGTGCGTGGACATCGTGACGGTGGGCGCGCTCAAGGCGATGGTGCTGCCGGGTGCGCTCGTGGTGCTGTTCCCGATCATCGTGGGCCTATTGTTCAAGCGGTTTGGCGGGCAGGGCGAGTTCATGGGCGCGGAGTCCGTGGCGGCGATGCTGATGGTGGCGACAATTACGGGCATCCTCATGGCGGGCTTCCTGAACAACGGCGGCGGCGCGTGGGACAATGCGAAGAAGTACATCGAGACCGGTGCGTACGGTGGAAAGCGCTCCGAGGCACACAAGGAAGCCGTCGTGGGCGACACGGTCGGCGATCCGTTCAAGGACACGGCCGGTCCGTCGTTGCACGTGCTCATCAAGCTTCTGAGCACGATCACGCTGGTCCTTGCCCCGCTGTTCATCTGACGTTGCCTCTTACTTCCAAGGGATGAACTCGCTCTTCGCACGCAAGCCGATTGCGGCTCATGAGGAAAGTGCCAACGGACTGAAGCGAGTCCTCGGCGCGGGTGATCTCATCATGTTGGCGATCGGCGCCGTGATCGGCGCCGGTATCTTCTCGTCGATCGGGACGGCGGCAGCGGGCGAAGTGCGTGCGACGGGCGAGGTGATCCGGTACGGCGCCGGCCCTGCGCTCGTGTTGTCGTTCATCCTCCTGGGCTTCGTCTGTGGGCTCGCGGCGCTGTGTTACGCCGAACTTGCATCGATGATTCCGCAGGCGGGCAGCGCATACGCATATTCATATGCGACGCTCGGTGAGTTCGTCGCGTGGATCATCGGGTGGGACCTGATTCTCGAATACGCGGTGGGCAACGTGGCCGTGGCCGTGGCGTGGGGCGGATACTTCGTCTCGCTGATGAGCGGATTCGGCATCGCGTTCCCGCCGTGGCTCACCCATGGCTTTCGTGCGGTGCAGCTCAGCGCGGATCCGGCCGTGTCGGGCCTCATGCAGAGCGCGCCACACATCGGCAGCATCCCGATCCTGCTCAACCTGCCGGCGTTCGGCATCGTGGTGCTCATCACCTGGCTGTTGATGCTTGGCGTGAAGGAGAGCGCGCGAGCGAACAACATCATGGTGGTGATCAAGCTGTTGGTGCTCGGCTTGTTCGTGATCGTGGGTTCCATGCACATCGATCCGGCGAACTACAAGCCATTCGCGCCGAATGGCTGGCGTGGGATCCATCAGGGCGCGGCGATCGTATTCTTCGCGTACATCGGCTTCGATGCCATCTCGACGGCGGCGGAGGAGACGAAGAACCCTCAGCGCAACCTGCCAATCGGTATTCTCGGCGGACTGGCGATCTGCACGCTCATCTACGTGATCGTCGGCTTTGTGGCGACGGGCCTGGTGCCGTACGAGCAGCTGCGCGCGAGCGACCCGCTGGCGAAGGCGCTGGACGTGGCCGGCCTGCAGACGGCGAGCTGGATCGTGAGCTTTGGCGCTGTGGTGTCGTTGAGTGCCGTGCTGCTGGTGTTTCAGTACGGCCAGCCGCGCATCTTCTACGCGATGGCGCGCGACGGCTTGCTGCCGCAGTGGGCGGCCAAGATTCATCCCAAGACGCACATTCCGCACATCACGACGCTCCTCACCGGGCTCGTGGTCGCCGTCGGTGCCCTCGTGGCGGATGAAAACGAGATCTATGACCTGACGAACATCGGCACGCTGTCGGCGTTTGCCATCGTGTGCATCGGTGTTCTCGTGCTGCGGTACAAGGACCCTGATCGTCCGCGACCCTTCCGGGTCCCCTTTGTGTGGCCGGTGACGCTGGTTGGGGCAGGTGCCTGCCTGTATACGATGAAAGGCTTGCCGGTAACCGCATGGGAACGGTTCGGCTGGTGGCTGCTCATCGGGCTCGTGCTCTATTTCGTGTACGGCTATCGCAATTCCCTACTACGTCGTAGTTCGACGGGCGTTACCTCACCCCACTGATCCGATGACTGCTGGAGTCTCACCCGCGGCGGCGCCGACGCCACCGCGCACCGGCCTGCGCCGGATCACGCAAACGCAGTGGATCGTCTTTTCCATGGTGGCCGGGGTCGTGATCGGCTATCTGTTCCCCGATCGCGCTGGGGAAAGCGGCTGGAAGGCGACCGACCTGCTGGTGTTCTCGAATGTGTTTCTGCGCATGATCAAGTCGTTGATCGTGCCGCTGCTGTTCGGCACGCTCGTGGTGGGCATCGCCGGCCACGGCGACGACATGAAGCGCGTCGGCAAGCTGGCATTCCGGTCGATCGTCTACTTCGAGATCGTGACGACGCTCGCGCTGATCGTCGGGTTGCTCGCCGTGAACATCGTGAAGCCGGGCGTCGGGGTGAACATCGCCAGCGCGTCCACGGAATTGGGCGCGGAGCTCTCGAAGACCAAGACGACGTTCTCGGGTGTCCTCGAGCACACGGTCCCGCAGAGCTTCTTCGAAGCGGCTGCGAAGAACGAGGTCCTGCAGATCGTCTTTTTCGCGATCATCTTCGCCGTGGCGCTGTCGCAGGTGCAGGGGCCCGCGAAGACCTTCATGCTCTCATTCTGCGAGAGCCTGAGCGAGGTGATGTTCAAGTTCGTCGGCATCGTGATGCAATTCGCGCCCGTCGGTATTGGCGCGGCCATCGCCGTGACGGTGAGCAAGAGCGGGCTTGGCGTGCTGAAGAATCTCGGTGTGCTCGTGCTGACGCTCTACGGCGCGCTCATCGTGTTCGTGCTCTTCGTGCTGTTGCCCATCGCGATCCTGTTCAAGGTGCCCTTGCGGCGCTTCTGGGAGGCGACGAAGGAGCCCTGGCTCATCGCCTTCACGACCGCGTCGTCCGAGGCAGCGCTGCCGCTGGCATTGCAGAACATGGAGAAGCTCGGTGTGCCTCGGCGCATCGTGTCGTTCGTGCTGCCCACGGGCTACTCGTTCAATCTCGACGGAAGTACGCTCTATCTCGCCCTGGCATCGGTTTTCGTCGCGCAGGCGGCGGGAATCGACATGCCCATCTCGGCGCAGATCCTCATGATGCTGACGCTGATGCTCACGAGCAAAGGCGTCGCCGCCGTGCCGCGCGCGTCGCTGGTAATTCTCTCCGGCGCACTCGCACAGTTCGGCCTCCCGTTGCAGGGCGTGGCGGTGATTCTCGGGGTCGATGCGCTGATGGACATGGCGCGGACGTCGATCAACCTCGTGGGCAATTGCCTCGCGACTGTAGTGATGGCGCGATGGGAGGGGGTGTTCGATCAGCCATCCGACGACACGCCGGTGGCAGACGCACTCGCGGGCGTGCCACTTCAGGTGCCGGTAGTGCGAACGCCAACCGGCTGATCGCGTCGTCGGGGCCGGCTCACACGCCGAGCCGGGTCAGCGCACCGTCTCTCCGAGGTAGCGCAACGCACCGCGTACCGCGCCACGCGCCGGGACGACTTCGTCCGCGTGAATCTGCGCGCCAGGAACCGCGCTGCGGAGCCGTTGCTCGAGGCGCTTGCGCAGCGTGGTGCCCTTGGTCAGCATCCCACCGGTGAAGGCGACGGGTGTCGCCGCCCGCTCGTCGCCGAACAGAGAGCGCGACAGCGTGCGCACATGCAACACGAGCTCCTCGACGGCGAGCGAGATCAACGCGTTGGCGCGAAGATCACCGGCATCTGCGACGCTCGACACCACAGGCGCGAGCGACGCAAAGATGGCAGGAGTGGCCTCGTTCGCCCATGCGATGAGGTCGCGAGGCTCGTTCACCTGCGCCGCCGTCAGCACCGCGCCAACGAGCGCCGTCTCGGGCTCGCGGCCGTCAGCCGATGCGGTGACGACGCTGAGCGCCCGCCGACCGATCCACGCGCCGCTCCCCTCGTCCCCGCACATCGGACCCCAGCCGCCGCACCGTGCCGACTGTCCGCCTGGTCCGCGGCCGAAGGCGGCTGAACCTGTTCCGCTGATGAGCAGGATACCGGCGCCCTCGCCGAACGCATCGTCGAGCGCGATGGAATAGTCGGGATGCACCACCACTTCCTCGGCGACCTCGCGGCCGGCCAGCGCCTGCCACAGCGCCTGACGCTCGGCTTCGTGGCCCGCGCCGGCGACGCCGACGCACAGCACCTTCGGCATGACGTGCATCATCTCGCACGACGCCAGCGCATCGTTCACCGCGGCGACGATGACGTCCGCGGAGTGATCGGCGAACCCTGGTTTCACGGCGCTGCCGGGTCCGACGACCTCACCGACCTTGGTGCCGTGTTCGTCGGCGACGATGACGCGCGTCTTCGTTCCGCCGCCGTCCACACCGATGACGATCGAGCTCATGACTGCACCGGCTGGCGCGCCGGCATGGAGTGCGTGAAGGAGGACAAGATTCCAACGATCAAGGTCAGGGAAGTGCCGATGAGGACGTACCAGGGCCATGCGATGTTCGCAAACGGCGCGAGCGTCGACGCGAGCGAAGGATAGGCAGCGGAGATTGGCTTCGCAAAGACGACGAACGCCATCGTCGCAATGGCGATCGACATGCCGATGATCGCATCGCGCTGGATGGCGCGCCGCCAGAAGATGCCGAGGAAGAAGCCGCCGAGCAGTCCACCCGAGGTGAACGATGCGATACCCAGGGCGACGACGACGACGGGCGTCTTCGTGTCCTGTGGAAAGAGCAGGGCACCGAGCGTCAGCACGACGCCCCATCCGAGCGCGAACAGCCGCCCCATCTTGAGCGTCTGCGGGTCGCTCGTCGAGCGCTTGGTGATCGGCAGGTAGATGTCGTGCGTCGTGGCGCCGGCGAGCGAATTGATCGCGCCGGAGTGCGTGCTCATCGTCGCCGCCACGATGGCGGCGACGATCAGCCCGACCAGTCCGGGAGGCATCTGCTCGAGGATGAACAACGGAAAGATCTGATCCGTGGCGGGAAAGACCTTCGCGTTGTAGAAGACCCACAGGCCGAGGCCGATGGTGAGGAAGAGGAAGAACTGCACGAAGACGACGAACCCGGAGCCGATGATCGCGCGCTGTGCATCCTTCAGGCTGCGCGACGACATCAGTCGCTGCACGATGAGCTGGTCGGTCCCGTGCGACGCCATGGCGAGGAACGCACCACCGATGAGGCCCGCCCACACCGTGTGCGGATTCGACAGCGTAAAGGAGAAGTCGATCGCCTTCGTCTTGCCGGCGGCGCCAGCCTGGCTCCAGATCGTGGACCAGCCACCGGGAACGAGATGGCCGAGAATCACGATGGCCGCGATGGCGCCGCTGATGTAGATGCCCGCCTGCACGAGCTCCGTCCACACCACGGCCTTCATGCCACCCTTGTAGGTGTAGAGGACGGTGAGCAGCCCGAGGATGAGCACCGACATCGGCATCACGAGCGCCTTGTTCGTAATGGAAGGCGCGATGATGAGCGCGACGGGAATCGCCGTGGCGAATACGCGCACCGAATCGGCCAAGGCGCGGGTGATCATGAAGACAATCGACGTAAATCGCCGAGTGGTGAGTCCGAACCGCGTCTCGAGCAGCGCATATGCCGTGACGAGGTTGCCGGCGAAATAGCGTGGGAGCAGTACACCCGCCACGACGAACCGCCCGATGATGTAGCCGGCAACGACCTGAAGAAACCCGAGATTGCCCGCGCCCGGCGCGCCGCCGTAGGACAGGCCGGGAATGCTGATGAACGTGAGTGCGCTGGTCTCACTCGCGACGATCGAGAACATGACGGCCCACCACGGAATGGCGCCGTCCGCGACGAAGTAGTCCTTCGCGTCCTTCTGCTTTCGTCCGACGTAGAGGCCCAGCGATGTCGTCCCCACGAGATACAGGACGAGGACGATCGCGTCGAGGGTCGTGAAGCGCGTCAACGGCAGCTCCTATTCCACGACATAGGCTTCCATGGCGAAGTATTCCGCGAGGCCCAGCTTGTCGAGCAGGCACGCCGTGTCCTTGTTCCGCGCGTCCACCCGCTGCCAGAACTCGCGATCGTCCTGTCCCGGGAATGGCGCCGAGTCCTTCTGCGACTGGTGCTTGAAGATCGCCTGGATCTTCAGGCGAAGCTCCTCCTGCGACATCGGCACCAGCCACGTCGCTTCGGTGACGCTCCATTCCTGCCACGCGCCGCGATACAACCACACCTCCGGCCGCGGAAAATCGATCTCGAGTAGTGCCCCGTCGATGGCTTCCTTGCACATGCGATGCGTGCCGTGCGGATCGGACAGGTCGCCGGCGACGAAGATGATCTCCGGCTTGTATTCGTTGAGCAGGTCGCGCACGATCGCGATATCCGCCGGCCCGATCGGATCCTTCTTCACCTTGCCCGTCTGATAGAAGGGCATGTTGAGGAATCGCGCGTTGTCGCGCGAGAGACCCATGACCTCGATGCCGGCGACCGCTTCACTCTCGCGGATGATGCGCTTGATGTCGGCGACTTCGGGAATGTCGATATCACCCGGCTGCTTGCCGTCGAGGAACTGGTAGACGCGGTCCGCGAGACTATCCACGCTGCGCCGTCCGAGTCCACGATCCTGGTCGAGCCGCTCCAGGAAATCGACGTACCGTCGCACGTCGTGATCGAACACGGCGATATTGCCGCTCGTCATGTACGCCACGAGCATGTCGTTGTCGTTCTCGACGAACTTGCGGAGGATCCCGCCCATCGAGATGACGTCGTCGTCGGGATGCGGCGAGAAACAAATCGTCCGCTTGCCGCGCGGGAGCTTGCTCTTGCCGCGAATCTTCGCGCCGAGGGCGTTGAACACCTCGCCGTTCAGCGCACCCGCCGATCCGGAGCGCGCGACCAGCGACGACATGCCATGCTCGGCGTAATCGCGCTGCGTGAGCTTGAGGACGGCGCGGTTCGCCTGCTGCGACAGCCAGGCGACGGCGCGGAGCTTGAGGTCGTCGGTCCATTCCACTTCATCGAGCAGCCACGGCGTCGCAATGCGTGTGAGGTCTGCACCGGCCGCGCGATCGACGTAGAAGGTGACGTTCTGGTGGCGCTGGAGGAACGTCGCCGCGATCTCGAGGTTGATGTCGCCTTCCACTGCACGCTTGATGACGCCCGACTTGTGCTCGCCGGTGGCGAGCAGGGCGATCTCGCGCGAATCGAGGATCGTCGCGACACCCATCGTCACCGCCTCCTTCGGCACGAACTCCTCGCCGAAGAAGTCGGCCGCGGCGTCACGACGCGTCACCGCGTCGAGATGCACCACGCGTGTGCGGCTGTCGGCGCCGGAGCCCGGCTCGTTGAAGCCGATGTGGCCTGTCTTCCCGATGCCCAGAATCTGGAAGTCGACGCCGCCGGCCGCCGCGATGTCCGCCTCGTACTGCGCACTCACGTCGGCCACCGACTCGCGTGGCACGTCACCGCGCGGGATGTGGACATTCTCGCGCCGGATGTCCACGTGGGAGAAGAAATTTTCCCACATGAACCGGTGATACGAGTGGATGTTGTCCGGCGCCATCGGGTAGTACTCGTCGAGATTGAACGTCACGACGTTGGCGAAGCTCAGCCCCTCCTCGCGATGGAGGCGAATGAGCTCGCGATACACACCGATCGGCGTCGATCCCGTGGCGAGTCCAAGAACAGCGTGCGCTCCCGCCGCGTTCCGTTCCCTGATCAGCGCGGCGATGCGCGCCGCAACGACTCGCGCGATGTCCTCATGCTCGTCGACGACAACGGTGTAGATGCGCTCGAGCGCCGCGGCGCGCGACAGGACACGCGAAGGCCCGCGAGGCGTCGTGCGCTCGCGGGCCGCGTGTCCGGTACCGACGTCCGCGTGGGCGCCAGAAACCGGTGATGTCATGTGTGGTACTGGAGCAGAGTTATGCCGAGAACGAGCTGCCGCAGCCGCAGCCGCCCGTGGCGTTCGGATTCTTGAAGGTAAAGCCAGAGCCCTGCATGGACGACGTGTAGTCGATGATGACCCCACTGATATACTGGGCGGAGAACGGGTCAACAAAAACGCGATACTCGCCCTGGTCGACGACAAGGTCGTCTTCCGCCGCCGCATCCTCGATGAGCAGCCCGTACTTGAACCCACTGCAACCGCCCGGCTGCACGCTGACGCGCAGACCGCCGATTGCCGGATCCACCCCTTCCTGCGTCATGAACTTCTTGACCTCTTCGCCGGCGACGGGCGTAACGGTCATGAGAACTTCTGGTGTATTCGTGGTGCTCACTGTCTCCCCCTGGTTTCAAGCAGACGCGAGTGGCCTGCGGTACACTGTGCGAAATATATACCCGCTCGGCCCGAATGGTTCAAGAAACCGTGTGCAAAAGGTCCCGGCCGGTGCTCAGGGGCGGCGGATGGCCGGCCCCCGCGCTTCGATCGCCTCCACGACGTCGGGCTGGAGCGCACGCATGGCGGCATCCGCCACCGCCGCGCGCACCGGGCCGATCTTGCTGTTGTTGCGCGTGGGATTCACGCGCGAGGACAGCAGGATGACATACAGGTCGTACTGCGGCGCAATCCAGAGGGACGTGCCGGTGAACCCGGTGTGACCGAAGGCTGGACGCTCCATGAAATGGCCGGCCGAGCTGTTCGCGCTCGGCGTGTCCCACCCCAGTGCCCGGCTCGAGAACGTGGAATCGTTCACGGTGGTGAACAGCTTGATCGTCGCAGCGCTCGCGAGCCGTCCACGGCCGAAGGCGCCTCCGTTGAGGTAGGCACCGGCCAGCTTCTCGAGATCGCGTGCCGTGCTGAACAGACCGGCATGTCCCGACACCTGTCCCAGGGCAAAAGCATTTTCGTCGTGGACTTCGCCGAGGAGGTGGCGTCCGCGCCAGGGGTCATTTTCGGTGGGCGCCGTGCGATAGCGGTCGGCGCGAAGCGGCTTGTAGCGCGTATCGATCATGCCGAGCGGCGCGAAGACATGCTTGGTGACATAGTGGTCGAGCGACTCGCCGCTCACGCGCTCGACGATCTTGCCGAGGAGGATGGCGCCGATGTCGCTGTAGACCATGCGCACGCCGGGGAGCGTATCGAGCGGCGTCGTGACGAAGAGCTTGAGCGTCGAGTCGGGCGACGCGTTTTCCTTGTAGTACGTCTTGAAGGCGGGGAGGCCGCTCTGGTGAGTGAGGAGGTGCCGCACTGTCACCTTCTCCTTGTTCGAGCCTGTCCACTCGGGGAGGTAGCGTTGCACGGGGGCATCGAGGTCGACCTTGCCGCTCTCGACCAGCTGCATCATGGCCGACGTCGTCGCTACGACCTTGGTGAGCGAGGCGAGATCCCAGATGGTGGAGATGGTGGTCTTGTAGACCGAGCGCCAGTCCTGACGGCCAGCGGTAACGGTGACCTTCGGCCCGGTGTGCGAGCCGATGACGGCCACCGCGCCGGAGAATGCGCTATCGGCGACGGCGCGGTCGAGGATCGCCTGGAGGGTGTCCTTGAGTGCCTTTGTGGTCGACCGCGTAGGCGACCGGGTGGCCGACTCGCGTTGAGCGTGCGCGACGGAAGGGGTAATGGCGAGAGCGCCCGCCAGAAGTCCGTTGCAAAAGAGACGAAGATGCATGGCCAGAAATGGATCGAAGTGGATGGGTGGAAGCGTCCCGGATCGGCGGCGCATGGTAGCGCCAGTCCGTCTCCATCAATAACGTGATGCGAGGGTCTCGCGCCGCGCATGTGTCTTGCAAAGCGCTCTCGACTGGAGCGACCACCCGATCACCATTGAGGAGCCGTTCATGACAGCTTCGCCACGAGCCGCGCTGTTCGCAATTGTCTTTGCTGCCGCCACCGCCTGCGGTGGCCGTCAGGTCGAGGTGCGGACTGCCCCTACAACCGCGTCTGATCAGTCCGTGCAGGTGACCAACAACCTCAGTCAGGCCGTGAATGTGTACGCCACGCCCACAGGAGCGCATGAGTTGTTCCTCCGGCAGATACCGGCCAACACGGTCGAGAAGATTCCGGTACAGGGCGTCGCGAGTGGGACGAACGTCGTCTTCAAGGCGGTGACAGTGGATGGCTCGCGCACCTATCAGAGCCGCAATGTGGCGCTGGCGGGGCTGTACGTGTGGAGCATTCCGTGAGGGATTGCCCCACGGGGCGTCTATGCGCGGGCCGTTGCTGGACCCCGTGATCCCGGATAGCTTTCCGGGCCGGAGCCTGCTCTCCGGCCCGTTCGTATTTTCGTCATTTGTCACCGCTGCGCGAACGCTCGGCCGCGGGACTGTCGTGCGTCTCGGAGCCGCATGAAGCTTCTGCCAGAGTTCTTTAAAGCCGGCTATTTGAAGCTCATCGACCCAGTCGCGGACTGGCTGGTGAAGAAGAACGTGCATCCCAACACGATCACTGTGTTCGGAACCGTCTGCACGGTGATCGGCGGAATCATCTATGCCACCGGCCACATCAAGACTGGTGGCTGGTTCATCGGGATCACGGCGCTGTTCGACGTGTTGGACGGCACGGTGGCGCGGCGGTCGAATCGCAGCTCGATGTTCGGGGCATTTCTCGATTCGACGCTGGACCGTCTGGCCGACGGGTTCGTGCTGGGCGGGTTGGCGGTCTTCTACGCCACCAGCGCGACGCATTACAGCGTCCCGCTCATGATCACGGCGTTGCTGGGCATCATCGGCGCGTTTCTCACGTCGTACACGCGTGCGCGTGCCGAGGCGCTAGGGCTCGACGCGAAGGTCGGACTGCTCCAGCGACCGGAGCGCGTGGTCCTCATGTCCGCTCCTCAGGCGTTTTTCGGATTGTTCTTCAACGGATGGCCGCTCGCCATCATCATCGTCGTTTTGACCGTTACGGCCTGGATCACAGTGGTCCAGCGCGTGCTCTGTGTCTACAAGGCCACCACGCGAGCGGATGCCGCGGAAGCGGAGACAGAGGCGCTGGCCCGGCCTCGACTCTTTGCGCGCCGCACCCCGCGCCCAATTCTGAAAGGAGAATAAGTGCAAGGATCCAGTTCAGACACGCGGACGACCCCGCGCCCCGCGACCGGCAAGCTTGGCATCATCACGCCAGGTCTCGGCGCTGTCGCTACGACATTCATGGCAGGCGTGGAGAGCATTCGCCGCGGATATACGCAGCCTATCGGCTCGCTCACCCAGATGGCGACGATCCGCCTCGGCAAGCGAACGGACAACCGCTCGCCCCTCATCAAGGATTTTGTTCCGCTCGCGGACTTGAACGATATCGTGTTCGGCGCCTGGGATCCCATCCCGGACGACGCCTACACTGCGGCCAAGAAGGCCGGTGTGCTCGAGGACAAGCACCTCGAGCCGATCAAGGACTTCCTGACGGCCATCAAGCCGATGCCGGCCGTGTTCGAGAACCATTACGTCACCCGGCTCAACGGGTCCAACGTCAAGAAGGGCAAGACCAAGCGTGACCTGGCCGAGCAGCTGCGTCAGGACATGCGCGACTTCAAGGCGAAGAACGGCTGCGACCGTCTCGTCATTGTTTGGTGCGCGTCCACCGAGATCTTCATCAAGCCAGGCCCGCAGCATGCCACGCTCGAACAGTTCGAGAAGGCGATGGAGAACAACGACGAGGCGATCGCCCCGTCGATGCTGTATGCGTACGCGGCGATCATGGAAGGCGTGCCCTTCTGCAACGGGGCGCCGAACCTGTCCGTGGACCTTCCGGCGCTGGTCCAGCTCGCGAACGAGAAGGGCGTGCCGATTTCGGGCAAGGACTTCAAGACCGGCCAGACCTGGATGAAGACCATCATCGCACCGGGCATCAAGGCGCGCATGCTCGGCCTTGCCGGCTGGTACTCCACGAACATCCTCGGCAATCGCGACGGCGAAGTGCTCGACGATCCGGCGTCGTTCAAGACGAAGGAAGAGTCGAAGCTGTCGGTGCTCCACACGATTCTCCAGCCGGAGAAGTATCCGGCGCTCTATCAGGGCTTCTCGCACGTCGTGCGCATCAACTACTACCCTCCGCGCGGCGACAACAAGGAAGGCTGGGACAACATCGACATCGTCGGTTGGATGGGCTATCCGATGCAGATCAAGGTCAACTTCCTCTGCCGCGATTCCATCCTCGCCGCACCGCTCGTGCTCGACCTGGCGCTGTTCAGCGACTTCGCGCAGCGTGCCGGCATGAAGGGCATCCAGGAATGGCTCTCGTTCTATTACAAGAGCCCGATGACAGCTGCAGGCCTCCAGGCCGAGCATGATCTCTTCATTCAGCAGACGAAGCTGAAGAACACGCTGCGGCACCTGATGGGCGAGGAGCAGATCACACACCTCGGGCTCGAGTACTACCAGTCATGACGCCCTTCTCCACCGTACGATTTCGCCTGGGCGTGACGCTGTCGTTTGCCGTCGCGGCGGTGGCGTCGTGTGGTGGTGGGCCGAAGCGTCCGGAACTGCGGCAGGGGACGGAGAGCTACATGTTCAACATCACCTCCGATCCCATTCCCCCGCACGCGCGCGAGCCGATCATCTATTCGATTACGGTGAAGGACCGCAAGACGGGTCAGCCGATCGAGACCGGCGAAGGGCGCATCTTCGCCAACACGCGCGAGGGTGCACGCACGTACGATGGGTTCATCAAGGCGCCGCAGGTGGGCGTCTACTCAGCCAAGCTCAACTTCGTGAGCGCCGAGCAGTGGGCCATTGGCATTCAGTTTCATAGCGACTCCACGAAGCCGCTCGAAAAGACCGAGTGGATGCAAGACGTGCTCCCCGAGCGGAGCGGGAAACCGTAAGCATGCGCCATTTCTATCGCAGTCACTCCACCCCCGCTGACGTCCTCGTCGTCGCGGATCGATTCTTCAGCGGGCTTGGCCTCACCACCGTCACCACGACGGCGCGCACTCGCCAGCTCACCGGCACCCTCGGCACGCTGAAGCTCAGCGTCCGTTCCGAAGGTGGCCATTACACGTTCGTCGAGGTCGTCACCGACCAGATGGGCGAAAGTCGGCTCGATCGCAACGTGAAGAAGTTCTTCGTCCAGATCCACCGCGCCGAGGACCCTTCGCACACGCTCGAAGCGGCGTACTGATGTCGCGCCCGCGGTCGGCAACGACGCGGGGCGGGGGTCCGGCAGGGCGCAGTGGCGCCGCGCAGTCCCCCGTCGTCGCATCGGGCGCGGTATCCAGTACGTCGCTCACCCGTGAGCAGCGGCTCGAGCTGTACTACTGGATGCGACTCACGCGCTCGCTCGAGGAACGCCTCGTCAATCTCTACCGGCAGACCAAGGTCGTCGGTGGACTCTTTCGCTCGCTTGGCCAGGAAGCCGATGCGGTGGGGAGCGCGTACGCGCTCCGGCAGGGCGACATCCTCTCGCCGCTCATCCGCAACCTTGGATCGATGCTCGTGAAGGGTGCGACGCCGGTGGAGATCCTCAAGCAGTACATGGCGAAGGCCGACTCGCCGACACGTGGACGCGAGCTGAATATCCACTTCGGCGATACGGAGCTGGGATTCATCGGCCAGATCTCGCCGCTCGGGGACATGGTGCCAGTGATGGCGGGCGTGACGCTCACGTTCAAGATGCGCGGCGAGGATCGCGTCGGCCTCGTGTATGTCGGCGATGGCGCAACGTCGACGGGCGCATTCCACGAAGGGATCAACTTCGCGGCCGTGCAGCGCTGCCCGCTCGTCGTGATCATCGAGAACAATGGATACGCGTATTCGACACCGACGTCGAAGCAGACGGCGGCGGAGCGTCTCGTCGACAAGGCGATCGGCTACGGTATTCCGGGAGAGCGCGCGGACGGCAACGATGTCATCGCGACCTACGAGGCGACGAAGCGCGCCGTCGATCGCGCGCGTCGTGGAGAGGGCACGTCCATCGTCGAGCTCATGTCGTATCGACGCAAGGGACATGCGGAGCACGACAACCAGTCGTACGTGCCCGAAGGCGAAGGAGAGCGGTGGGCGCGCGAGAACGACCCGATCGATCGATTCATCGCTCGCCTGACCGGCGAGGGCGTGAGCCCGGTGGAGCTCGCAGACATCGATACGCGTGTGTTGCGAGAAATCGATGAGGCCACCGACATCGCCGATGCGTCCGGCGTTCCCGAGCCGCTCGACGCGCTCGAAGGGATCTACGCCGATCCT
>JBBQDT010000095.1:0-15688 GCA_038319955.1 Gemmatimonadales bacterium
TTCACGAAGGGCAGCACGGCGATGGAGCGGGCGGGCGGCGGACTGGATCGCACCGCCACGGCGTGTTCACCCGTTGCCGAAGCGAGGGCCTTGATGAAGTCGTCGACGCTGGCGAAGCGGTCGTCGGGGTCGCGCGACAGCGCGCGGAGCAGCGTGTGCTCCACGTGCGCGGCGAGCGGCAGGGGGACGCGCGGCGGTGGCGCGTTGCGCGTCGTCTTCTGCAGCAGCAGGGCAGTGGCAGGGCCGCTGAACGGCGGAGAGCCGGTGAGCATCTCGTAGAACATGCAGGCCAGCGCATAGAGGTCGGTGCGGCCGTCGACGTTCGGCTCACCGAAGGCCTGTTCGGGGCTCATGTACTCGGGCGTCCCCAGGCCAAAGCCGGGCTGCGTCATTCCCTCGGCGGCGTCGTTCGCCACGAGCGCTCGCGCGATGCCGAAATCGGCGACGAGCGCGTGACCGGCGGAAAAAAGAATATTCTCGGGCTTGATGTCGCGGTGCATGACGCCGCTCTTGTGGGCCCAGGCGAGCGCGTCCCCCACCTGGCACGTGATGCGCAGCGCGTCCTCGATGGGCAGCGTGCCACGCTCCGCGAGATGCGCCCGCAGGGAGCCCCCTTCGATGAACGGCATCACGTAGTAGAGCGATCCGGCGGCTTCACCGGAGTCGAAGACCGGAAGAATATTCGGATGCTGCAGCCGAGCGGCGATGTCGATTTCGCGCTTGAACCGCTCCGGACCGAGAGACGCGCTCAGGTATGGTCGAAGCACCTTGAGCGCGACGTTGCGGTTATGTCGCACGTCGCGAGCGCGATAGACGAACGCCATTCCACCACTTCCCGCCCTCGCCTCGAGGAGGTACCGGTCCGCGATGGCGTCGCGCAACTCCGTGGGCAATTCTTCCAACAACGACACTCCGGGTAGGGACGTTCGAAGATACGCCGCAGCATGCGATATGCTAGATTCCGCGATCCGTCGTCCGGAGCATTCGCGCATGACAGCAGGAAGCATCGCCTTTCTCTTCGTCCTCGTCGCCGCCATGGGCTTCTTTGCCCTCAATGTGCAGCGACTCGCGAGCTATCTGCAGCTCGGCTACGCGGAAAACCGCGCGGACCACCCGATGACGCGCATCAAGAACGTTTTCCTCATCGGCATCGCGCAGAAGAAGATCCTCCGTGATCCGGTCGCCGGACCCATGCACGCCCTCATCTTCTGGGGCTTCATGGTCCTCACGGCGGGCACCGTGGAGATCCTCATCGCAGGCGTCTGGCCGGCGTTCTCGTACGCGATGTTCCTGCCGAAGCCGCTCTACAACGCCTACGCCACCTCGCAAGACGTCTTCGCCGTGCTCGTCATTGCGGCCGTGGCCTTCGCGCTGTTCCGGCGCATCATCGTGCATCCCAAGCGACTCGAAGGCGACGACCTCGAGCACACCGACGCGATCATCATCCTCAGCTTGATCGGCGGGTTGATGATCACCCTGCTGCTGAGCAATGCCTTCCTGCTCGCGGCCAACCACCAGGCGTTCGGATCCGAGAAAGTGGTGTCCAAGCCCCTCGGCATCGTGATCAACCACATGATGGCGCCGGGTCCGGCGATGTCGCGGTACCACCTGTTCTTCTGGGCGCACGCGCTGCTGATCCTCGCGTTCCTCAATTACCTGCCATACTCGAAGCACCTGCACGTCGCGTCGTCGCTCATCAACGTCTACTTCTCGAATACCAGCGGGCCGGGCGCCAGGGGCGCCATGCGCTACATGGATCTCGAGGCCGACGTCGAGTCGTTCGGCGCCGGCGATGTGGATCAACTGTCGTGGAAGAACCTGCTCGACGGCTACTCCTGCACCGAGTGCGGCCGCTGCACAGCCGCCTGTCCCGCCAACATCACCGGCAAGCCGCTCAGCCCGCGAAAGATCATGGTGAACACGCGCCAGCGGCTCATGGAAATGGCGCCCGTGGTCACGAACGACCGCATGGACTTCATGCGCTCGGCGCTGTTGCACGGCGAGGGCGACGACGCCGGAGCCACCACCGTGGCCGACGTGATGGAGCACCGCCTCCTTGATACCTACATCACCGAGGACGAACTGTGGGCGTGCACGAGCTGCCGGGCGTGCGTCACCGAGTGTCCGGTGTCGATCGATCAGCTCGACATCATCAACCAGATGCGCCAGAACCTCGTCCTCACCGAGTCGCGCTTCCCCGAGGAGCTGCAGCCGGTGTTCGAGTCGCTCGAGCGCAACGGCTCCCCGTGGGCGTTCAACGCGGCCGACCGCGCTGACTGGGCCCAGGGCCTCGACATCCCCACCATGGCGCAGATGGCCGACCGTGGCGAGAAGCCCGACATCCTGTTCTGGGTCGGCTGCATGGGGTCGTTCGACGATCGGGCGAAGAAGATCACGGTCGCTTTCGCCAGGATCATGCAGGCCTCGGGAATCAGCTTCGCCATCCTCGGCCAGGAGGAAAGCTGCCACGGCGATCCGGCGCGTCGCATGGGCAACGAGTATCTGTACCAGATGCTCGCGAAGAACACCATCGAGACGCTCGACCGCTACGAGGTCACGACGATCGTCACCCATTGCCCACACTGCTTCCATCAAATGGGCAACGAGTTCCCGCAGTTCGGCGGCAACTATGAGGTGATCCACCACTCGACATACATCGAGCGGTTGATGCAGGACGATCGTGTTCCGCTGTTGAAGTCCGCCGAAGGGCAGAAGCTCACCATCGCCTACCACGACAGCTGCTACCTCGGCCGTTACAACGACGTGTATGATGCGCCTCGCGAGACGATGCGGCGCGCGTTGCCGGTGATCACCCTCGTGGAGCCGCCGCGCAACAAGGATCGCGGACTCTGCTGCGGCGCAGGGGGCGGGCGCATGTTCATGGAGGAACGGACCGGCAAACGCATCAACATGGAGCGCACGGAAGAACTGCTCGCGACCGGCGCCGATGCGATCGCTGTCGCATGTCCGTTCTGCATGACGATGATGACCGATGGCGTGAAGGCCAACGGGTCGGAGGTGCCGGTCTATGACATCTCGGAGGTCGTTGCCGGACAGTTGAAGGCGTAGCCCTCGGGCATGCGGACGTAATGAGTCGACTTACTCCGCGCGCCAGTGCAGCCGGTGCAGCGTGATCGTCTGCTTGATCTCTCCTTCCACATAGGGCCGCGGGTCCGGTTCGCTCACCAGCCCGCGATCCGAACATTCCTCGAGAAACTCATCGAGGGCAATGCGCCCCGGATCGGCGACGATCGCCTCGCCGCCGCGCACCAGCGTCCTGGCGATCGCATCGGCCACCATCGACGCATAGCGATGTTCGTACAGAACGTCCGACGCGAGGACGACGTCGAACTTGCCAAGGTCCTCCGGCATGGCCACCCAGTTCACCATGCGCGTGGCGATCTGCCTGCCTGTTGCCGTCGCCACGTTGAGCTGGGCGAACAGGATGGCGTCGTCGTAGTAGTCGGTGGCGGTCACCTCTGCGCCGGCGATCGCCGCACCAAGGGCAACCACGCCGAGCCCGCAGCCGAGCTCCAATACGCGCTGCCCGGCGAGGCGCATGATCGCCACTTCGTTCGCGAGAATCTGCGCGGACGGCCACAGGTCGGCCCAGTATGGCAGACGCTCGTCGTGCACGTAGTCGTCTTCGCTGATCAGGTCGTCCGCATTCGCTGGGCTCAGCAGCTCGACGTCCCGCTCAGCGACACGCAGCGTTCGCGTCACCGTCCGAAACCGACTCGTGAGGTCGGTGCGCAGCGCCTCCATCGGTTCACTACTCTCGGTCTTCACCCGAGGAAGATAGCGCTTCCTCCGAGGTCGCCGTCGAGCGGGATGCAGCGAACGGCCGAGCCGGCGGGGATGTCGAGCGAATCGGGTGGCACCACGACGAGCGCATCGGCAGACGACATCGACGTCAGCATCCCGGAGCTCTGCGCGCCCGTGAGGCGCGCCACGGGCAACCCACCATCGCCGTCCTCCAACACCACGCGAAGGAAATGCGTCAGCGGCGCTTCGAGTCGCAGGCGCTCGGCGAGCACGGCACGCGTCGTCCGGCGGTGCGGCTTCGCGTGGCCGGCCAGCATCCGAATGAGCGGCCGCCCGAATAGCTCGAACGTCACGAGGGCCGAGACCGGATTGCCGGGCAAGCCGAGCCACGGGACACCGAACAGGCTGCCGAAGCCGAGTGGCGCGCCGGGCCGCATGCGCACACGCCAGAGCGACAGCGTACCGCCGAGCGCCGCGACCACCGTCCGCGTGTAGTCGAAGTCGCCAACGGAGACGCCGCCCGACGTCACCACCAGGTCGCAACCCTCCGCGTCGCGCAGGCGCTCGGCAAGTGCCGCCGGATCATCCGCCGCGATTCCCAACGACACCGGATCGCCACCGGCGGCGCGGACGGCGGCCACGAGCGCATAGCTGTTCGACGAGATGATTCGCGTGCCGGCCAGAACGTCCGAGAATCGGTCGAGTGGCGCGAGTTCGTCACCGGTGGCCAAAATGGCGACGCGCGGCTTCCGATGGACCACGGGTGTCGCGCACCCGACGGAGGCCAGCACACCGATGTGCGCCGCCGCGATGGCAGTCCCTGCGCGCACCACCACGTGATTGGCGCGGACATCCTCTCCGCGCGAGCGGATGTTGCGCGCCGCATCACGGTCGCTGGTGATGCCAACGATATCGGCACCGGCATCGGTGTCTTCCACCCGCACCACGGAATCCGCACCCGGTGGTACCGGCGCGCCGGTCATGATGCGGGCTGCTTCGCCCCGTTCGATGGCTCGCGTCGGCGGCGCGCCAGCGGCGATGGTGCCGATCACCTTCAGCCGCACTGGCTGCGACGCACTCGCACCGCGCACGTCCTCGGCACGAACGGCAAAACCATCCATGCTCGCGTTGTCGAACAGGGGCAGGGAGATCGGCGAGACCACGTCGCGCGCCAGCACGCGACCTGCCGCCTCATCCAGCGCGATCGTCTCGGCATCGAGCGGGCGAATGCCGGCGAGCATGTGCGCGCTCGCCGCGTGCACGTCCAGCCGAGTGACCGTCACGCTACGGGTCGAGCCGCATCGACGCGAGCCGGACGCCGAGCGCATCGCTCACCATGTCGACGCGTCGTGTGGGCACCACATAGTTGTTGCACAGCGCGCTGAAGAGCAGCATGCGTCCGTCCGCCGTGGTCACGTATCCCGAGAGCGAGCGCGCCTTGTCGAGTGTTCCCGTCTTCGCATGCACGTTGCCCATCGCTGCGGTGTTGCGCATGCGCGTGCGGATCGTGCCGTCCGTGCCGGCGATCGGCAGCGCGTCGTAGAAGGTCCGGAAATCCGGCGACTTCCTCATCGCGTCGAGCACGGTGACGATGGTGCGTGGCGAGACGTAGTCGTGGCGCGAGAGGCCACTGCCGTCGCGCACGACGAAGCCATCGGCCTGCGCGCCCCACGCGATCAGCTGTCGGCTCACCAGGCGCGCCGCGCTGTCGGCCCGGCCGATGCCCGTCTTCTCCAGCGCCAGCGTCTTGAACAGAATCTCGCCGATCTGGTTCTGCGATGGCTTCTCGAAGAAGGGCATGACTTCGCGCAGCGTCGGAGACCGAAGGGTGAACAACGACTCGGGCGCCGCCGTCGTCGTCAATGGCTCGGCGTCCACCGTGATGCCGCGCGACATCAACGCCTCGCGAAGCGCGGCGAGATACGCGGCGCGCTGGTCGCGAAACGTGATCTCGACGACGTCACTGTCACCCGCCGCAATCGTTCCGGACACGAGCACGCCGGCGTGCGACGAATCCTGTCCAACGGTGATGGCGCGCGACGCCGAGGTATCCGATGCAGTGGCACCGCTCGCGAGACGAGTCGTGGTTGTCGCGCGGACGATGAGTCGCGGATACGTGGACGCCGGACGCGTGGTCGCGCGGACGGGGTCGTCGGCGCGCGCCCCACCGAGCACGACGACCTCGGTGAATCCTTCGTTGAAGTACAGTCCGTCCACGCCCGCGGAGTACGGGGCATCGAGGTCGTCGAACGACCATCCATATCCCAGCGGTCCGTCGCTGAACATCGACTCCGCCACGAGCTGTCCACGCACGCGCGTGACGCCGTGCGCCCGGAGCGAATCGGCGATCGCGCGAAGCGGTGCGAGCGCGTCCCCCTTCTGCATGTGCGCGCTCATCGACGGATCGCCGTTGCCCCGTATGACGAGATCGCCTGCGAGCACCCCCTCGCGCACTGGTCCGCGCGCGAACAGTACGGTGCTCCATCGATACTCCGGACCGAGTTGCGTGAGCGCCGTCGAGCCGGTGAGCAGCTTCTGATTGCTCGCCGGCATGAACAGCTTGTCGGCATTGCGCGCGTAGAGCGTCTCCCCTCGGCCGGGATCGACGACGAGCACGCCCCAGTTGGTGCTCCTGAACTCGGGCACATCGATGAGCGAATCGATGAACTGGCGCAGCGCGGCGCGCGACGTCGATGCCGATGTCCCTGGCCTCGGTGCGGGTGTGGGCAGCGACGGACTCGACGAGGCACACCCGCTCGCGACGGCGACGAGGGCGCAGCAGCGCACGAAGCGCATGGACACAGTGGAGGGCATGGTGAAAGATGTCGCGCGCGTCTCTCAGCGTCGAGGCATCTCTCCACCGATCGCGACCAGCTGCTCGGGCGTATCCACACTCAGGAACAACGTCGCGGGATCGCCGTGCTCGATGAGCACGCGTTCGGGAATCGTCATCGCCGACGGAAGCACTTCCCACAGCGCGCCCGCGCGTCGCTCTCCGTCGGCGATCAGGGCAGAGCAGGCGCCCAGTGCCTCGTGCGAGTAGTACGCACAGAGCGCCTCCGCCACCGGCGGGTCGCCGTGCGTGGGGACGACCGCTGCCGCACCGATGTCACCGAGTGCTCGCATGCCGCGCAGCAACGGCGTCGTGACGAACGGCATGTCCCACGCGACGATGATGACGGAGGCGCCCTTGGCCGCACGCAGTGCGGTCTCGATGCCCGCCAGCGGGCCGAGGCCGGGGGTCTCGTCCTCCACGACGCGCAGCTTGGGAAACCAGTCGTCCGCTGCCGGGTCGTTGCTCACCACGATCTGGCGGTCGGTCGCACCGCGCAGCGCGGCGAGGATGCGATCGGCGATGCGCATCTCGTCCACCACGGCGAGGCCCTTGGGCAGCCCCCCGAACCGTCGCGCCGCGCCGCCCGCGAGCAGCACGCCGACGCACGATGACAACGCCACGCGAGGGCTCAGATGCGCAGCCCTCGCTGTTCCGCGGCCAGATCCAGCTCGGTGGTGATCGCCCGCTCGACGAGCAGTGCCTCGGTGCCGCGACGCGAGCGCTCCTTGAGAAAGCGCCCACAGGCGCTGCACATCACCAGCGTGTAGCCCAGTTCACGGTTCGCAATGCGTGCCACACCCGGCGACTCCGCCGTGTCGCAGCCGAGACAGCCCGTGCGCGGCGAGCGCCACTGTGCGTCGCACCGCGCACAGGTCAGCGTGCGCTGCGCGCCTCGCTCGATCAGTGCGATGTCGGGAGAGCCGCCGCAGCACGGACATACCACGCGTGTCCAGTGCTTCCACACCGCTGGCGCGCCCACGCGTGTGGTCGCCGCACGCAGCAGCGCGTTGCCGATCACGATCGCGGCCTGGCGCGCGATCCGGCGGCGTAAGTCGCGCGGCGTGCGATCACCGGTGAACCAGCCAGCGATAAGGTCATCCACGTCGAGCTCGCTGTCGAGTAGCGCGCGGCGGTCGTTGTTGGACACGAATCCGGCAACCTCGAATGCTCCCAGCACGCGCACGAAGCGCGGGAACAGGTCGCCGCACGACGCGAGCACCTTGAGTGCGTCGTACGCCACCTGACCGGCGGCGATGCGCTTGCGGGCGACTTCCGGATCGACGACCGGCGTACAGTCGGCAAGCACCTCGGCGTGCACGCGCAGCACGGGCGCAAATTGATCGGCCGTCGTGCTGCGCACGCTTGCCTGACGCGGAGGGGAAAGACTCGACACGGGTACTCTGATCCGACGGGGCCTGCGGCAGGCCCACTGCCCGCGCGCGCTACGTTGCAAGCACGACCCAACGCCGCGAAAGTCACGCCCGAGGCGTATGGTCGGGCTCGTAGGTCGCGCTCAGCGTGCCATCTTCGGCCACCACGACTCGTGTCACCCGCACGCCATCGCCGAGCCGGGACTGCACGCGATCGCCGATGAATCGTGCAAGGTTTTCCCCGGTGGGCATCAGCCCGCCCTCGCCAAATTCGGGCACGTCGAGATTGATGTTGCTGTGGTCGAACCGGTTCCGCACCTCGATCCTGAGCGCATCATCCAGCGCAGGGAGGTCCACGAGGAAGCCGGTCACCGGGTGGATCTCACCGGTGACGGTGACGTCGCACACGTAGCTATGGCCGTGGAAGTTCGGCCGGGCGCACGCGCCGAACGTCGCCTCGTTGCGCTCGTCGCTCCACGACGCGACGCGATACCGGTGAGCGGCCGCGAAGGTGACTCGGCGGGTGAGGAAGGAAGGCATGAACAGACGGGAGGACGGGAGGACGGGAGGACGGTAGGACGGGATGACGGGAACATAGAGTAGTCCCGTCATCCCGTCTTCCCGTCATCCCATCTCTTCAGGTCCAGCGTCCGAGCCGCGCATGCCTTCCTGGGTCGGACTGTCGGGCGGATTCCACGTCATGCCGTCCTCCATGACGCGCGTGTAATCAGTGGTCCCGGCCACGTCGTCTTGCAATTCGTCGGCAAGATGTTCGGCTTCGGCGCTGAACGGCACGGCGACATCGCCGAGGAGCGGACCGCCGCGCTGTTCCTCGTCGGCGAGATGCTCATCGATGTCGCTCGAGCTTTCGGCGCGACGCATCCGGTCCACCACGAGATCGTTCGTGAACTCCGTGACGCCCAGTACGTCAGTGAGAATATGCTCCGCGATGCGGCGTTCGCCATCCGTGCCGACGCGGCCGCTCATCGTCACGACGCCATCGGCCACCAGCACCGTGATATCGTCGACGTCGAGCGACGCGTGCTCGGCCAGCTGCTCGCGCACCAGGTCGCGAAGCTCACGGTCCGTGAGCCCCTCGATGTTGTGCATGTCTTCGTAATCGTGTGCCATGAGTCGCCGCCTGCGAAGGGGTATGCGGCGGACCGTCGGCTCAGCGCGCGAAGAGGTACGACACGCCGATGGTGACAGCGGCGTGATGCGTGTAAAACGATCGCGAGGTGGACGTCGGGAGTACCGCCGTGTTGTCCGAAGCGGGCCGGTAGTACGTATCGGGATAGGTCTGCTTGAACACGCGCTCAGTGAGATCGGCGCGCAGCTGAAAACGACCGCCCGGCACATACTTCACCCCGCCACCGAAGGTGAATGCAAAGGGGGTGCCGAACGAGTACCCCGACGAGTCGTCCTTCGCGGCACTCCTCACCAGCCCGAGACCGGCGCGGAGCTGCGGCACGAGGTTGTGCCAGCTGCGAGTGCCGGTGAGGTTCATGGCCGCAGCAATGTCGGCTTCGACAACCGCGTTGCTTTGCGTGCCCCGGTTGCGCGTCGTTGCCGGCTTCGTCGGATCGACGACGTTGCGCTCGCCGAATCCGGTGATGATATCGGCACTGATTGCGAGCGGGCCGGTGAGCGTCGCCTCGTACCGCACGCCCATCATCGGCCGGCTCTTCGGCAGGATATCCGCCGGATCGTGGCGCGCGCGCAGATATCCGCCCAGCAGCGTCAGCTCCTGGCTGTATTCGAGGTCCGCGTAGGGGCTCCGTGCCGGGATGTGGCCGACCTGGGCCTGCACGGACGTCGCTACCAGCAGCGCCGCGGCGCCGACCATCAATGCCTTCACTCGTTCGCTCATCATGTCTTCAGGGGAGGTACGTCAAGCGAGGCGCAGATCGCGCCCCGTCATCTCGGAAGGCTGCTCGATGCCAAGCAGCCGCAAAATCGTGGGACCGACGTCGCACAGCGCGCCACCATCGCGCAAGCCGTGCGCGCCATCGGTGTCCACGATGAGGAAGGGTACTGGGTTTGTCGTATGCGCGGTGTGCGGGCCGCCAGTTGCCGGATCGATCATCATCTCACAGTTGCCATGGTCCGCCGTCACGAGCAGACGCGCGCCCGCCGCCTCCGCGGCCGCCACCACACGCGACAGACACTGATCCACCGTCTCCACCGCCTTCAGGATAGCGGGGATCGAGCCCGTGTGTCCCACCATGTCCGCGTTCGCGTAGTTGCAGAGAACGAAATCGTGCTCGCGTGCCGTGATCGCCGAGCAAAGCACGTCGGTGATGCCGAACGCGCTCATCTCCGGCGCCAGATCGTATGTCGCCACCTTCTGGCTCGGCACCAGCCGCCGATCCTCACCGGGATACGGTGTCTCGAGGCCGCCGTTGAAGAAGTAAGTCACATGCGCGTACTTCTCGGTTTCCGCCGTGCGCAAATTCGTCAGGCCGGCCGCGGAGAGGACCTCACCGAGAATGCGCGCCATCGATTGCGGCGGAAACGCGATCGGTGCAGTGAACGTCTGGTCGTACTGCGTCATCGTCACCACGAGCAGCGCCGGACGCCGCGACACGTCGAACCCCTTGAACGCCGGATCCGTGAGCGCGCGGACGATCTGCCGCATGCGGTCGGAGCGATAGTTGAAGCAGATCACCGCGTCGCCCTCGCGCATCGGCGCCAGCGGCGTGCCATCCTCGCCGACGATGACCGTGGGCTCGATGAATTCGTCCGTCACTCCGCGCTCGTACGCCTGCGCCACGAGCGACAGCGGATCGACGGCACTCGGACCCACGCCCTCCACCACGGAGTGATACCACTTCTCGGTGCGCTCCCACCGGTTGTCCCGGTCCATGCCGAAGTAGCGGCCGCCGACGCTCGCGAGCATCGCGCGTCCCTTCGCCTTGGCCAACAACTCGACGAGATAGCCGAGACCCGACCGCGGCATTGTGTCGCGTCCGTCGAGCATCGCATGAATGGCGACGCGAGGCACCTGCTCGCGGCCAGCCAGGTCGATGAGCGCCAGCAGGTGTGTGTCGATGGCGTGCACCCCACCGGAGCCAATGAGCCCGACGAGATGCAACGTGCCGTTGTTCGCCTTGACCTGATCGCACGCCTGCACGAATGCCGGATTGCGAAAGAAGACGCCGTCCGAAATCGCATGTGAGATGCGCACGAGATCCTGCTTCACCACACGGCCGGCACCCAGGTTGAGATGACCCACCTCGCTGTTCCCGATCTGCCCCGCGGGAAGACCCACCGCTTCGCCGGACGCTTCGAGCAGCGTGCGTGGTGCCTTGGCCCACAGCCGGTCCCACGTGGGGACGTTCGCCATCGCGATGGCATTGCCTTCGGATTCAGCGCGATATCCCCAACCGTCAAGCACGAGAAGGACGACTGGCGCGGGTCGAGACACGGAGGCCATGCGGGCAGCGGTAGACGGATGTGGGGATGATGGCGAGAGGTGGAATGTATTGAGCGGGGCTACCAGCGACCACGGCATGGATGGGATCGGCACTGCACTTGCCCTGTATTCAAGCTCCCTCTCCCACTTCGATGACCACTCCTCCCGACATCCATCCTGGCGACTGGGATCCTGGTCGTCGCAAGGATACGACGCGCGAGCGCACCGACCGTCGCCGCACCAGTTGGCGGGAGTTCCGTCACAGCTATCCGGGAATCGTGGCGACGATGAGCATCGCGGTCGTGCTCTTCCTCGCCGCCGACGCGTGGCTGCTGCGGAAGTATGTGCGCTATCAGCGACAGACCGCCGAGCTCCGCGGATCGATGACGGGCCTCGAGCGTGAGCGCACGGACGCGATTCTCGCACAAAACGAGAATCGGCTGAAGATCATGGTCGAACTGTTCAGGCGGCAGGCGAAGGTGGATGCCACCTTGCACCTGTCCGTATCGCTGGACAGCAGTGTGATGTACCTCGAGCGCGATGGTGCGCTCCTGCGCGAAATGCCGATCACCATCGGTCCGGAGAAGCGCGTGGGCACCGGCGCCGACACGATGCACATCGCCGCGCCACGCGGCCGGCGCACGGTCGAGCAATTGCTCGACGAAAGCTCGGTGGCGGCGGTTCCCGCGTGGGTCTACGGCGATCGCGGCATTCCGTCCGGCGAAACACGCCTCAAGGGCGCCTATGGACCCGCCGCAATTCTGCTGGATGGCGGGACGCTCATCTACTCGATGCCGAGTGCCGGACCCCTCAATGATTCCTCATACGTGCTGCCCGGGGCCATTCGCGCGCGTGCCGCCGATCTCAAGGCGATCGCACCGAATCTCAAGCCCGGGGTAGCAGTGTACTTCTACTAGCGGTTACTGGAGGAGTGATGCCGAAGTTCTTTCGCAGCGGCGGCTGGATCGCCTGGGGCCTCATCGGCGCAGTGCTGCTGCTGATGGTCGCGAGCACCGGTCTATTCGCGCGCACCGCACTCAAGCGACATGAGCGGGACGTGAGCCGCATGGTATTCAACGACAATCTTCAACTGCTCGACGAGGTGAAGAAGAGCAGTGGCGCCCTCGAGGACAGCGTATCGAAGGCCAGCGAGGCGGGAGATCCGCTATCGGGCGACAAGCCGTACCTCGTCGTCAGCATCGAAGACCATCGGATCTGGTACAAGCAGGGCGACAAGGTGTTGTTCACTACGCAGGTCGCCACCGGCAGCGGCAAGGTGCTCGACGGTGCAGCGGGTGGCACGCAATGGAAGTTCGAGACACCGCGAGGCCGCTTGATCGTGCAGGCCAAGGAGCAGGATCCAGCGTGGGTTCCCCCCGATTGGCATTTCGTCGAACAGGCGAGGAAGCGCGGGCTGGGCATCGTCCGTCTGGAGCGCGGGCAGTCCGTCGCGGCCAACGACGGCAGCCAGATCACCGTGAGCGGCACCGAAGTAGTGAAGCGCTACCCCGATGGCCGCGAGGAGCCGGTGGGAGCCGGTGTGGAAGGCCGGGAGATCGTGGCGGGAGGAAACATCATCATCCCGCCCTACGGGTCCAATCAGCGGAAGTACAAGGGCGTGCTGGGAACACACCGGCTCGTGCTGGGGGACGGCTATGCGCTCCATGGCACGGACAAGCCGGAGACCATCGGCAGGTCAGTTAGTCACGGGTGCGTTCGCCTGCGCAACGAGGACATCGCTACGCTGTACGGCATGGTCGCTGTCGGCACGCCAGTCTACATCTACTGATCCCTCACCTCTCACCTCTGTCCGCTCACCCGCAGTTTTCGTGACTGGTCGATCAGTCAGCGCATGTTGCCTAGTTGGGTTCCACTCGTCCGTGGATTGAGTATCTTGCACCAGTCGAAACACCCCTTCGCCTCCGCGAAGGTCTCGTCCTTGTCGCGAGCCCGGCACCACGTCCTCACCGGCACTTTGCTCGCGCCGCGGTGTTTCTCTGTCTTCGCCTAGTCTGGTTGTCAGGGAGTCGTCCATACATGTCTGAATGCCATTCGCGGCGCCGTGCACTCGGTGCCGCCGTGATTCCATACGCTCAAATCGCTCGTGAGCAGTAATCGCTCCCTCGAGCCGCGCGGCACGGCCAGCGTCATCGGTGCTGGCATGCTGTTCTGCCTCGCCACGCTCGGCGCCGTCCAGTTCCTGCGTCCGTCCGAGACGATGCCCACCGCGCCGTTTTCCCGGCTCGCAAAGGCGATGTCCTCGACCCCGACGCTCGCCGCTGCCGCATCCGATGCGTTCGGACGCAGCGGTAACGTGAAGGTGCGCTTCGCCTTGCCGTCACAACTGGTCGAGTTTCCGATCGACCTCACCGGCGCGGTCGATTCGCTGGCGTACCAGTGGGTTGCGTACGGGGATTCTGTTGCCGCCTCGCCACTTGCCGCGTTGACGTCGGCGCCGCTGCCGGCGCCCCCGAAGCCGGGGTTCTACCGCCTCGCGCTGGTGCGCGGTGCAGAGCGTGAAATCCTTCCCGAGCCCACGCTTGCCGTCATCGTGCCCTTCGACCAGAAGGTCGCCGGCTCGCTGAACGGCTACCGCATCGGTACCTACATCGCCGAGCGGTTCGGGCGCGGCGATCATGAGCGTCCGGAAGGGTTCGTCGAGGTGCGTCCTGAGATGCTGGATCTCCAGGTGACCAAGCACCTCAAGCTCGCCGACTTCGTGACGCACGATGACCAGGGCGACAAGTGGCCGAAGTACGTCGCGCTCAACCCTCGCCTGCTCGACAAGCTGGAGCTCGTCTTCGCCGATCTGGGCGGCAGTGTGCGACCTGACCTGGCAGTGGACGTGCACTCGGGCTTCCGCTCACCGTCGCACAACGCCCGCGTTCCGCGCGCTGCGGGCGACAGCCGACACCAGTACGGCGACGCGGCAGACATCACGGTCGACGCCGATGGCGATGGCCGCATCACGATGACCGACGAACTGCTCGTCATGCTCGCGGTGGAGCGTGTGGAGGACAAGCATCCGGATCTCGTCGGCGGACTGGGCATGTACGTCAGCCGTCGCTACGCGAGTCCCTACCTGCACATCGACGCGCGCGGCAAGCGGTCACGCTGGAAGGGCTGAGCTCCGCCAAACCAGTTGTCGTTGCTGACGCGAGCGCACATACTCCGCTGTGTGCGCTCGACGCGCATTCGCACCCGTCTGTGCACCGGAGCCGTGAGCCATGAACGCCTATCTTCGCGACAAGTTGCTGCAGAAGCTGGAGACGCTCTCCGACGAGCGGGGCTACCAGGTGCTCGACTACGTCGAGTTCCTCGAGTCGAAGTACGCTGAGCGTCAGGTACCGGGCACGGCGGCGGCGGGCAACCCGTTGTCGCGGTTCGCCGATGCGGTCGAAGAAAAGCTGCGGGCGGGGAAGGTCAGCGCGACGGCCATCGCCGATACGATGAGCCTCATGAACAAGGCGGTGGGTGTGCTCAACGGAGCGGCGGCTGCGGGAAAGTCCGTGGCGAACGACCTGATGTCCGCTGGCAGCCGCGTGGTGGATGCGGCGACGTCAGCGGCGAGCTCGGTCCGCACCACCACCGGTGAGAGCCCGGTGGGAGCGAGCGGCACGACTGGTGCGACTGGAGGGTCGGCGCCCGGCTCGGCCGGGAACGCCGCGCCAACGTCCGGCAGCGGGTCGGGCGAAGGCTTCAACCCCACGTAAGGGAGCAGACGCGTGAGCCCCACCACACGAGGAGAAGCGCGGCGGAAGCCAACCGGCGGGAGCGCATCTGCAACGCGCGGCCGCGCCAAGGTCGGTGCGGACGCGCCGGTCGGTCCGGGTCCGCGCACCGGTGCCAAGCGGACGGTGATCTATTACATGAAGCAGCTGCCGGCATATCTGCGGCTGCTGGGTGGTCTGCTTTCCGACAAGCGCATCGCCGCCACGGACAAGCTGCTCGTCGCCGGCGCGATCGCGTACATCGTGATGCCGCTCGATATCATCCCCGACTTCATCCCGTTCCTCGGCGAGGTGGATGACGTCTTCATCCTGGTGCTTGCGCTGCAGCGACTCGTGTCGAATGCCGGGCGCAACGTGCTGGCAGCGCACTGGACGGGAGCGATGGAAGATCTCGCCGACCTGAACCTGCGCGAGGCGCTCGCAGCGGCTGCGTTTTTCCTGCCGAAGCGCATCAGGAAGCGCCTGCGCGTGATCGGACGGTAGCTCGGCGGCCCGCTGGCGCGTGGTGGTGGCCGCGATTACTCTTATCCATGGCGACCACAATCCGCTCTGATTCAAAGTCCCGGCCCGC
>JBBQDT010000096.1:0-15636 GCA_038319955.1 Gemmatimonadales bacterium
GGTGCTCGCATGTCTGGCGAAGGAGCAGAAGGATCGTCCGCAGACCGCTGCGGAACTCGCGCGCGCCCTCGAGGCGATCGACGTGCTGGCATGGGGCGACGAGGAAGCAGAACGGTGGTGGAGCCTCAACCGCACGCCTGCGGCAATGCCACAACTCACGTCCTGAGTCGGCGGGTTAACCGAGGCTACCTGATCACGTCAACCCAACCACCCTCGTTCGAGACGAGCACGGTGCGTCCGTCTGTCGTGAACGCGATGCGCCGCGGCGTCCCGCCGACGTCGATCGTCCGCACGATGGCGCGCGTGGCGCGATCGATCACGTAGACCTGCCCGCTCGTGGATGACGTCACCCAGATCTGCGTGTCGTCCGGCGATAGCGCCAAACCGAATGGCCGCGCGTTCACGATTGTCAACCGCTGGCGGGAGTCCAGCGTCAGGCCGTCGAGCACGTCCACCCAGCCATTCTCGTTGGCAACGATCACCTCGCTGCCATCTGCCGTGACGGTGACGTCCTGCGGCACGCCGCCAACTGCCGGCAATCGAGCCATTGCCACCAGAAACCACAAAGGTCACTGTGACACCAGGCACGGGATTGCTGGTCGCATCACGAACCGTGACGCTCAGCGGAGTGACGAAAGAAGGACGAACGAGAGCGCGGAGACAACGACACGCGCAGGGCGGGAGTACGACATCATACCAGCTCGAAGAACGCGTAAAAACAACGAGGGACCTGCCCTTAACCTAAAGGCAGGACCCCCGCGTCGCCCGGAACGACAGGCTATAGTCGCGGTTTTGTCACGCGTGGCACTTTCCCACAGTTGGCCGGCCAGTTCGCCGGCCACGTGCCCGGCGACCTGTCACGCTTGATGAATTCCGGGTCCTCGCTGGCGAGATACGCCATCATCGCTGCGAGTGTCGCGTTGTGCTTGAGGTCATCGAAGACGACCTTGTCGTACGTGTCGCGGTTGGTGTGCCACGTGTACGTGCCATAGTTCCAGTTGACCGCGCCCATGCCGAACGACGGCGTGCCGAAGCATGCGAACACCGCCCCATCGGTGCCACCCGGGTTGCCGGTCGGCACGTCGTTGAAGCTCCACGACACCACGTTGTTGCTCATGCTGTCGGTGTAAAAGCTCGGCAGCTGCATGTACCACGACTTGAGGTGCCGGCCGATGTCCGACAGCCCCGACGACGACAGCGACTGCACGCGGCCCGTGCCGTTGTCCTGATTGAAGAGCGCCTGGAGCCCCTTCATCACTTCGGGATGGTCTTCGGTGAATGCGGTCGAACCGTTCAGGCCTTGTTCCTCACTCGCCCAGTGGCCCACCATGATCGTCCGCTTCGGATGCGGATACGCGAGCTTGAGGATGCGCATCGCTTCCATCGCCATCATCGTGCCCGTGCCGTTGTCCGTGGCACCCGACGACCCATCCCACGAATCGAAGTGCGCCGAGAGCATGACGTATTCGTCTGGCTTTTCGGTGCCCTTGATCATGCCGATGGTGTTGAACGCCGGCTGCTCACCGAGAAGCTTGGCGTCGAGGTCCAGCCTGACGATGGGCTTCTGCTTGTTCTCCGCGAGGCGATAGAGGAGACTGTAATCCTCGCAGGTGAGCGTGACAGCGGGTGCCGTCTTGTTGTACGTCTCGAACACCTCGATCACTCCCCACCCACCCGACCCCTGTGCTGCGGCCGCGCCGCGGCCGCCACCGCCACCCGCCTGCGCGCCGCCAGGGGGGCCGCCGCCACGCGCGCTTGCCGGCCCGGGCGTCTGGTTGCCGCGTCCACCAAAACCGCCGGCGCCAGCGCCAGCCGCCGGGGGGAATGGATTGCTGAAGCCACTCAGCTTGTTGCGCGACGAGATCATGCCCGCGACACCGGCCTTCTCCAGACGCATACCCAGCGTGCCCGTACCGAGGGAGAGCGAGTAGCCAGTGCCGCGATAGAGCTTCGTGCTATCCGGCTTGCCGTTCGCGTCGGTCATGACCGACCAATCGCGCTGCATGAGCGCAATCGCGGTGTCGATCCGCGCCCGCGACTCGGCCGTGGCGAAGCGATTCCAGTCCTCCGACGGACGGCAGGTCGGCCACGCCGGGGAAAGCAGGACGATCTTCCCCTTCGCCTGCGGCAGCCATTTCACGAACTCCGTGCTGTCGGCGAACTTCGGCAGCACGATGGCCTCGGCCTTCACCGGCTTGCCATTGGTGCCCGGGCTCCAGGCGAGCATGAGTCCTTCGAGCGACCGAACGCGCGGCTCGACGAGGTCGATGTGCGATGCACCGCGCTGCCAGCCGCGCCAGGTGCCGTACTGCTCACGCTTCGCGTCGATCCCCCACGACTTGTACTTGCCGATGACCCAGTCGCTCGCATTGCGCAGGCCCGGGCTGCCGGTGAGCCGCGGCCCGATGGAGTCGAACAGGGTCTGGGAGAGCGACTGGACGTGCGAGCTGTCCATGCCCAGACGCCAGATGCGCTTGAGCGTCGCGTCGTCGGTGGGGAACTGCTGGGCGGAAAGCGGGGCGGCGGCCAGCACGGCCAGCGCGCCGACGATGGAGAGTTTCCTGATGGATGTCATGGACTCGGAAGGCGGAATGCGTAGGGCGGGCGAGCTTCCATAGTAGTACGTAGCGCGGAAGGTATCCGTTCGGCAGGGCCACGACATCGGGTCCCCAGGGCCGCATGTTGTGCACGCTGCCTCAGGCACCGAGACGCTTTCCTTCTCCGACCCAATCGACCCGACCTAACCATGGACCATTCGCCTCACGCTCGGGGCGCTGATGCACCCGAGATCTCGGCCGAGCCGCTCACGGGTGCCGTGGCGCAATCACTCATCGCCGCGTTGAACGCCGAGCTGTCGGCGCTCTATCCCGAACCGGGCGCCACGCACTTCGCGCTGGATCCGGCGCAGGTGGCTCCGGGTGCCGGCGCGTTCGTCGTCGCACGCGTGAACGGGCGACCCATCGGCTGCGGCGCGCTGCGGCGCATCACCGACGAACGAGTGGTCGCAGAGCTCGGCGCCGATGTCGGTGAGCTCAAGCGCATGTTCGTTGCGCGCGAAGCGCGAGGGCAGGGCATCGGTCGCGCGTTACTCGCGCAACTCGAACGCGAAGCGCGCGTGCTTGGCCTGTCGCGCATCGTGCTGGAGACCGGCATCCGTCAGCACGAGGCGCTGGCGCTCTATCGTCACGCCGGGTACGTCAGCATCGCGGCCTACGGAGAGTACGCGCTGTCTACGGCGACGAGTGTGTGTCTCGCGAAGACGTTGTGATGGCACGGGTAACGCGACCGCGGACCTGTGACTACGGCGTCGGCTTTACGGCACCGCCCGTGAGCAGGAAATCCATTGCCAGGTTGCTCATGGTCCGCACGCCGACCGGCAGCGCGCGATCGTCCGCCTGAAAGAGCGGCGAGTGATTGCTCGCCGCCGTCCTGACATCGATGTCCGGCGGCGTCACGCCGAGTCCGACGAAGAAGCCCGGTGCCCGTTCGGCGAAGCGCGAGAAATCTTCCGCCGGCATCGAAAGGTTCGACTGCACTGCGCCGGCCGCACCGGCCACCCGCCGCAACGTTGGAATGAACTTCGCCACCGTGGCCGGATCGTTTATCGTCACCGGATAGCCGATGACGATGCTCACGTCCGCTGTGGCACCGCTCGCCGCGGCAATGCCCTCCGCTGTCCTCTTCATTCGCTCGTGAATCGACGTCCGCACCTTCGCGTCGAACGTGCGGATCGTGCCGATCATCCACACCGAGTCGGGAATGATGTTCTCACGATTGCCGCCGTGAAACGCACCCACCGTGACAACGGCTGGTGAAACGGTGAGGTCGATCTGCCGGGAGACGATGGTCTGCAGCGCGGTGACGATCTGCGCGCCGATGACGATGGGATCGATCGTTGCTGCGGGCATCGCGCCGTGGCCCTGCTTGCCGTGCACGACGATGCGCCAGTTGTCCGCGCTCGCCTGGGCGGGGCCGGAGCGATAGCTGAGTGACCCGAGCTTGCCGGGAAAGACGTGCAGTCCAAAGACGCCGTCCACGCCATCCATCACACCCGCGTCGATCATCGGACCGGCACCGCCGCGCGGCGACACCTCCTCGGCCGGCTGGAAGATGAACTTCACCGTGCCGGGAATGCGCGCCCTCAGTCCCGTGAGCACCTCCGCGGTACCCATCATTATGGCCACGTGCGTGTCGTGCCCGCATGCGTGCATCACGCCGACCTGCTCGCCGTTCCACATGGCTCGCACCGTGGATTTGTACGGCAGGTCGACCTGCTCGGTGACCGGAAGCGCATCCATGTCGGCGCGGAGAGCCACAGTGGGTCCCGGCCTGCCGCCCTTGAGGATGCCGACGACACCCGGAATGCCGCCGACGTTCTCCTGCACCTCGAGCCCGAGCGCCCGCAGGTGCGCCGCCACGATTCCGGCCGTGCGCGTCTCGGCGTAACCCAGCTCGGGATGCTGGTGGATGTCGTGCCGCCAGGCCGTGACCTTCTCGGTGATGGCAGCCGTGCGACGATCGATCTCTGCGGCGAGCGCGGGATCGGGAGCGAGCTGCGCCGCCAGGCGCGAGGACAGTGCGAGCGCCGCAGCGCCGACGATGAGGAGAATCCGCATACGGGCAAGTTGCTCGCATCCCCTCTCGCACGCCAGATTGAGGGCGACGGATTCACCTCACCACTCCCATGAGCATACGATCCATCAAGGCGGAACTCTCGCCGAACCGATCCATGCCGTCGAGCACCGTGATTCCGGTGCTCGGCTACCCCGATGTCATGGCCGCCACCGACTGGCTCTGCCGCGCGTTCGAATTTTCTGAACGACTTCGCATTGGCAACCACCGTGTCCAGCTCGATGTCGGCGACGGAAGCATCGTTGTGACGCAGGTGGCCGGCCTTCCCAGCGGGCGATGCGCGCACTCGATCATGGTGCGCGTCGCCGACGTGGATGCGCATGCCGCACGCGCCGCGCGCGAAGGAGCCCGCATCGTGCACGAGCCGACGACCTTTCCCTACGGCGAGCGACAGTATTCTGCCGAAGACTTCGTGGGACATCAGTGGACGTTTTCGCAGTCGATCGCGGACATCGATCCCGCGACGTGGGGCGGCGCGCTGATGGACGGCAGTTCCTGACGGAGGAGAGCGGAAGGGGACGCCACTCGATGCCGACACATCGTCTGCCCATCACCGTCCTGGCGGGCCGTTTCGCCCTCTGCCGTCTCGAACCCGGCGATGCGATTCCACAGTGGACCACGGCAGCGCGCGATTTCCTGACGATCAGCCGCACGAAGGCGGAGCTGTCGATCATCGCCGATGACTCGGCCGTGCCAGCGAGCGTCGACGCGACGCGCGGGTATCGCGCACTGCGCGTGGAGGGGCCGCTCCCGCTCGACATGGTTGGTGTTGCGGCATCGATGGCCGTCCCTCTGGCCACCGTCGGCATCTCCATCCTCCCGATCGCGACGTACGACACCGACTACATCCTCGTGCGCGAGGACGATCTCGCCCGTGCCGTGCAGACACTGAAGACGGCCGGACACGTCCTGAGCACACAACTTCCAGCCGAGGCTGAACATGCCTGAGCGTGCACTCCAGTGTCTGCGCTGTAGCGGTCCGATGGAGCAGGGGTTCGTCGCCGACAAGGCGCACTATTCCATTCCGGAAGTACAAAACTGGGTGGAGGGCGTTCCCGAACGCTCGTTCTGGTCGGGCATTCGGCTGAAGGGGAAGGGAGTGCTGCCGGTGAAGACGTACCGGTGCGAGCAGTGTGGCTATCTGGAGTCGTACGCCGAAGCGTAGCAGCGGCAGCAGGCCATCGGTGGTCCTCCTCCACGGTCTCGGCCGCACCTCGCGATCGATGCGTCCGCTCGCGTCGATGCTCGAGACGCGCGGTTTTCGCGTGTTCAACCTCGCATATCCCTCGCGCACGGCGGGCGTCCGCGCCCTGGCGTGGCACGTCGCGCAGCAGGTTCGCGACATCGACGACACCAAGCCGTTTCACTTCATCACACATTCGCTCGGCGGCATCCTGCTCCGCGTGGCGGTTGCGAACGGGGACCTTCCACTGGAGCACATCAAGCGCGTGGTGATGCTCGGTCCGCCGAATGGTGGAAGTCATGTGCCCGATGCATTCGGTCGCTGGAAAATCTCGGGTGCGCTCTACCGGTTCGTCACTGGTCCGGCGGGTCTCGAGCTCGGGATCGGCGCGGGAAGCATCGTCGGCGAGCTTCCGCCGCTCCCGTTCGAGGCTGGCATCATCGCCGGTTCACGCAGCGTGAATCGATTGTTGTCGCTGTTCCTGCCGGGTGAGAACGACGGCAAGGTGAGCGTCGAGCATGCGTCGGTGGCCGGCATGAAGGCGTTTCTCGTCCTTCCGCACTCGCATCCATTTCTCATGCGCATACCGGCCGTGATGTCGCAGGCGATTCGGTTTCTCGAGACGGGCACGTTTGCGCCGTGACCATCACCGGTTGACGCGCGGAGGCGAACGGCCGAGTTTCTTCAGGGTACTGCTGTTGCAACCAGGATGAAGGAGCGGACACCATGTGCAGGAACATCAAAGTGCTGGCCAACTTCGAACCGCCGGCGACCGACGACGAGATTCGCGCGTCGGCGCTGCAGTTCGTGCGCAAGCTGAGCGGGACGAGCAAGCCGTCGAAGGCCAACGAGGCGGCATTCAGCCTTGCCGTCGACGAAGTGACGGCCTCGGCGCGCAAGCTCATCCAGTCACTCGAGACGCACGCCGCACCGCGCAACCGCGAAGAGGAGATGCGGAGGGCGAAGGAGCGGTCGCTGAAGCGGTTTGCGTAACTGATACGTCAAGCCGTTTACGTGGTTATGCCGCGAAGTCTACAGGATCCACAAACGACGAAGGCCCCGCACCGAACCGGTGCGGGGCCTTCGTTTCCCTCCACTAGCTGGCAGTTACGGTATCGTCACCGACAGGTCGCGTGCAGCAGCGGCCAGCTTCTGCACCTTCGGGCCGTCGCAGGAGCTGCGGGCCTCGCCGTCGAGCTGCGACGCCAGCGTGTTCAGCGCATCGCGACGCTGCACACCGGACGCCCGCTCGGCGGACGAAAGTGCCGCGCGGACGGACGACACGCGAGCGGCGCCGAGGCAGCTCGAACGCTCGAGCTGGTCGACGAACGCGCGCGCGAGCGCGAAGCTCGGCGGCCACACCATCTTCGGCTGTCCCTGCGCGTTCAGATACTCGTAGTGCACTGTCTTCGCCGCGTCGATCTCGTTCTGCGAGATGTACTGGCTCGGCGTGAGCTCGGCGATGTCGAGTCCGCGCGCGATCTCGGAGCTGACGATCGAGCCGTTGTACCAGTAGACCGACCACGAGCCGCCCATCGTGAACCGCGTGGAGTCGATGGGGCCACGGTCGAAGAAGGCGATCTCCTTCGGGTGCGATGCATCCGTCCAGTCGAACACCGAGATGCCGCCTTGATACCACGCCTGCACCATCACGTCGCGACCTGGGATCGGGATCAGCGAGCCGTTGTGTGCGACGCAGTTCTCCTTGTCCGTCTGCGCGGCGGGCAGCTTGTAGTAGCTCTTGAAGTTCATCTTCCCGTTCTCGATCGTGAAGATGGCGTCGGCGCCCCACTGCTTCGGATCGCTCGCGCGGCACTTCGGTGCACCACCGCCGCCCCACTCGTCGGAGAAGAGGACCTTCGTTCCGTCGTTGTTGAACGTGGCGGAGTGCCAGTACGAGAAGTTCGAATCGGCAACGGCGCCGATGCGGCGCGGGTTCGCGGGATCCCTGATGTCGAGCAGGAGTCCGTAACCGCCGCACGCGCCGCCCGCGAGGCCGATCGCCGGGTAGACGGTGATGTCATGGCACTGGTCCGGACCAGAGCGCGGGCCGCCGCTCGAGAACATCTTGTCGATGATCCCCTGCAGGTTCGCGCGCAGCTGCGCGCTGTCGGCGCTCGTTGCCATCGTGCGACCATTCGACTTCACCACGCTGTCGAGCAACTGCTTGGCGAACGCATTGGGCAGCGGGCGCTCGGCGCCGAAGAGATTTGCCACGAAGCCACCCATGGCGCGCGACGAATCCGCCGCCTTCTTCATCTCGACGAGATCGGTCTGGGCCTCACCGTGCACGGGCGGTGCAGCGAGGTCGTTGAAGATGCGCGGCGATGCCACGATCGCGGCGCGCTCGGGATTCGCCACCGGCACCTTGATGACTTCGATGCGGAAGTGCGACGAGTTGGGATCCTTGTCGGGCATCGCATTGGAGCAGCCCGGCAGCTCCTCGGCCGAGCGGACGCCCGCAGAGCCGGAGATGTACACGTAGACGTTGTCGCGATCGTTCGGATCCACGACCACCGTGTGCGTGTGCGACCCGCGGCAGGTCTGCACGTTGGCGACGTACTTCGGCTTCGAGATGTCGGTGATATCGAAGATGCGGAGACCACGCAGGCGCTCCTTGCTCACCGGCTCATTGATCCCCTGGTCGCCGCAGTCGAGGCGGCTGCTGTTGCCTTCACCGGAGACGAAGAGGAGGTTCTTGAAGACGGACACGTCGCTCTGCGAGGCCGGGCAGTAGTACGACGTGGTGAGCACCGGCGCGCTGGGATTCGAGATGTCCCAGACCTGGAAGCCGTTGTAGTTGCCCTGAATGGCGTACTTGCCGGTGAAGGCGAGATCGGAGTTCGTGCTGCCGATGAACTTCGGTGGCGGCTGCGTGCGCGAGACGATACGGAGGTTCGACACCGCCTCGGACGCGTTCATCATTCCGGCGCCGAGGCCGACGCGTGGATCGGGGGCCGGCATCGGTTCGTTGCTGCCGGACGACGTGGTGGACGCGGAGCACGCCGCGACGGACACCAGTCCGGCGGCGAGCGTGAGCTTCAATACGTTCATGGCTTATTCCTCTGGGGGACGGGATGTGGCGACACTTCTCACTCGAACGGGTCAGGGCACGCGAACGCCGAACAGCACGCTCGCGAGCATTCTCTCCATGCGGCCGATCTCCGTGGTCTGATCGACGTTCACGTCGGAGGCAAACTTGAAGACCAGTTCGTCCTGGCCGGCGCCATACGTCTCGAACAACTCCTTGACCATGGAGGTGGCGCCGCGATGATGCTGGATCATGTAGCTGAGAAACAGGCGGTCGAACTCCGCGCCGGACGCCGCGTCGAGCTCCTTCATCTGGGCGTCGGAGAGCATGCCGGGCATGAGCATGTCATGCTCCATCCCGTTCATCATCATCTTCATCGGCCCCGGCTTCGCCTCCGGCACCGGCTGGCGGCGGTCGCGCAGCCATTGCTGCATGATCGTGATTTCGTCGGTCTGCGCGTTGATGATGCGCTCGGCCAGGCGACGGACCTCGTCGTTCGCGCCATGGGTCGGTGCCATCTTCGACATCACGATGGCCTGCGCATGGTGGCCGATCATCCCCGACATGAACTGAATGTCCGCTGCGGTATACGGCAGACGGGCGCTATCTGCGCGCGCCTTCAGCACGCCGGGGTCGTTTGGTGAGGCCGCTGCCACCGGCTGCTGGGCAGCTGACGTCGACGGCAGGAATGCGCTACCGGCCGCAGCCATGGCGACTGAAGTAACCGCTCGGACGAGACGTCGGATGTCTGTAGCTTTCATCATATAAATCTCCTGGGGGCACGACGGATTCGGGCCCCATGAAGTTCCACGCCAACAATAGATATTAGCATCGCGGAAATGGTTGGTAAGCCTTCCGGCAGAGCTTGCGGCATCATTCGCGCAATAGGATCGTGACTGGAACCCCCAAAGCGACCGTCACGGAGTTACGGAAATGAGTGAGACGAACAAGTCTCCCGGCCTCACCGCCCTCGAAAACGACTATGACGTCGTCGGCGAGGTGAGGGGGCCGGGTGGCGTGCGTGCCTACACGGCAACCCGCAAGGACGCCGGCGCCAAGCGCCGCGACGACCAGTCCGCGGTGCTGATCTCCATCGTCCCCAACCCCGAGGGCGACGAAGGGAACGCCCTCTCCCACCTTGCCGCCGATACCAAGCTGCTGGCCGGCATGTCCCACCGCCGGCTGATCCCCGTGATCGATGGGCGATGGGTCGGCACGGACGCGTTCGCCGTCATCACCCTGCGCACAACCGATTCCTCGGTCGAACAACGGCTCGCGACCGGCGAGACCTTCTCCACCCCGCGCGTGGCGGCCATCCTGCGAGAGGTGAACGGGCTGCTGGAATGGGCTCGCGAGCACAGTGTCATACACCGCAAAGTCACCACGGATCGCATCTTTCTCGAGCCCAAGACCGATCGGGTGCGAGTGATGTTCGGGGTCGCCCCGATCATTCGCCTCAAGCACGTCGACCCCGAAACGCAGGATGCCCGCACGATCGTGCGGCTGGTCGTCGCGATGCTGACGGGCAGCGAAGATCCGACGACCTACAGCGGCAAGTCGCTCGCCGCGCTGCGGCCCGACATGCCCGACCAGCTCGAGGAGGCCACGAACGCGCTCCTCGACGAGACCAAGACCCACACTGCCGCCGACGTCACCACCTACCTGGCCCTCGTCGGCATGGCGGGTCCGCTCGCGGCCGGCGAAACAGAGGCCGAGCGGATCCGTGACGAAACCCTCGGCGAGCAGATCGCGGAAAGGGGAAAGCTCGCGGAGGAGCGCGCCACGTTCGAGCAGGACATCGCCCGCGAGAAGTCCAATTTCGAGCGAGTCATGGCGGAGGCGCGCGAAGCCTTCGACAAGCTCATGGCCGAAGAGCGCGCCAGGTTCGCCAAGGAGAAGAGCGACCTGGAGCGCAAGCTGGCCAAGGAAAAGGATGAGCTCCAGCGAGCAGCCCTCGCCGAGCGAGAAGCGCTGGCGGCCAAACGGGCGGAGCTCGAACGCGTGGTGTCCGAGGAGCGGAAGGAGCTCGAGCGTGTGGCCATGGAGGATCGCCGTCAGATCGATGCGCTGCGCGCGGAGATCAGGCGCGCCGGCGAGTTGGAGGTCGAGCGAAAGCGAGAGGCCGCACTGGATGAGATCACGGACGCCGACTCCACGATGGAGAACCCGGTGTATGCCACGCCGCTGTTCGTGGCACCGATCATGGCACCCATCGAGGCGCTGGAATTCGACGACGACACCGCCCTCATGCGCGATTCGCAGGAGGTCGAGGAAATTCCGCTGCTGACGACCGCCGAAGTTGCAGCGTTGCCACCAGAGGAGGTTGCCGCTCGCGCTGCGGCAACTGAGGCACTCATCGAGAAGAAGCGGCCGAGATGGGTCATTCCCGCCGGCATCGTAGCGTTCGTTGCCATACTCGCCGTTGTCGCGCTCACGCTCGGCCGTCGCAACACGCCGGCCAGGGCGGCGACGAGGGCGCCGGTTGCCGCCGTTGCGCAGACGCCGGCGGTCGCGACGACAACCGCTCCGGTATTGCCACCCCCGGCCGTGCCCCTGCCGGATTCCGCGACCGTGGCAGCGACCGATAGCACCGTGCGCGCCGATTCAATCCAGGCCGCCGCGGCTCGCCGTCGGCGGCGTTTCGTGCGAGACTCCATCGCGCGCCAGGACTCCATCGTAAAGGCACGGGATAGTGCACGGGCGCGGCCGGACACGCTTCCATAACTAGATCGCGATCGATTTCATGGATTCCATCGAGGTGCGGCTCCTCGGCGCCAATGACAGCGACGTGCTGGCGCGCGTGGCGAACGATGTCTTCGACGGTCCGGTGAATGCCGCGTGGTGCGGCGAATTCTTCAGCGACGCGCGGCACCACCTCGCCGTGGCCATCGACGATGGATGTGTCGTTGGGATGGTCTCCGCGATCCACTACGTTCACCCGGACAAGGCACCGCAGCTGTGGATCAATGAGGTCGCCGTGGCGTCGACGCATCGGCGGCGCGGCATTGCGCGACGGCTAATCGATACGGTCCTCGCCCATGGCCGCGCGCTCGGCTGCACCGAGGCGTGGCTCGGCACGGAGGAGACGAACGAGCCGGCGCGCGCCCTGTACCGAGCGGCCGGCGGCACGCCCGAGCCATTCACGTTGTACTTGTTTCCGCTGGCGTAGCCGATGAGCGTGAGCTTCGATGTCGTGCGAGACCGTTTCGCGGATGATCGCGTGCGCGATCCCGACGGCGGACTCGAAAAGACGAAGGCGCGTCTCGAGCTTGCGCTCGACGCCATCGGGTGGCGGTCCGCGGGCGGCTCGTCCTCCGAGGAGGTCGCGTCCATTGCGGCGCACATCGTCGAACGTTGCATCACCGAGCACCACGACATCGGCGTTGCGGTGAGACAACTGGCCGAGCTGCTCCACAACTCGGCGGCAACGCTGGATGGCTCGATGTCGTCGCCGTCGATGTATGTGCCCGCCGCCGAGGAAGTATTCGCTCGGTACGCCCGATGAGTCGGGTGCGGCGTGTCTGAGCCCGAGGTGTGGTTGCGCGGCCCGGTACCGGATATACCGCCGTTCATGCAACCGGTCGCTCACAGCCTGCTGCAATGCCGAGCCGAGGTTCGTGAGACGCTCGGCGGTGTGACACGCGACGTGATCTGGCGGAAGCCCGTCAACACCGCATCCATGGGCTATCATGTGCGGCACGCCATCGGCAGCCTCGACCGGCTGCTCACGTATGCGCGAGGCGAGCAGTTGTCGGTGGAGCAACTGCGCGCGTTGCGCAGTGAAGGCGATGAGGGGCAGGGCCCGGGCAGCGGCAGTGAGTTGACTGCAGCATTCGCCGCGGCTGTCGAGGCCGCGCTCGGCCAGCTGCGCACGACGGAGCAGGCGACCCTGCTCGATGCGCGCGAGGTAGGTCGGGGCAAGCTGCCGTCGACGGTGATCGGGCTGCTGTTTCACGCGGCGGAGCATACGCAACGGCACGTCGGGCAACTGGTGACGACAGCGAAGGCAGCGAGCGGCACATGATGCTATCGCAGTCGGCGTGGCTCGCGACGATTCCACCAGAGTGGATCGAGGGGTGTGATCCACGCGTGTTCGACCGGGCGCGAGGGGCGTACGAGACGCCGGCGCGCCATTACCACACCTGGGACCACGTCGTAACCTGCGTCGAGCGGCTCGGGACTCTCCCCTGCGCCCAGCCTCGGCTCGTCTTTCTCGCGCTGGTCTTCCACGACGCCATCTATGTCGCGGGGCGCCCCGACAACGAGCGGGCGAGCGCACAGCTGGCGCGCGAGACGCTGTTGGCGATGTGCAGCGTGAGTGCATCTGACCTCGACGCCATCGAGCGGATGATCCTCGCCACGCGCGATCATCACGGGTTGGCGGGGACGCTGACCGCCGACGAGCAGGTCATCCTCGACGTCGACCTCAGCGTGCTGGGCTCGCCACGCGAGGAGTATGCGCGATACGCGAAGGCGATTCACGACGAGTACGTCCCGGCCGCAGCGACCGACGCCCGCTTTCGCATTGGACGTGCAGAATTTCTCGAGGCGATGCTCGGGATGCCGCATGTGTTTCTCACGGCGGAGGGTCGCCGCCGATGGGATGCCGCGGCCCGCGCGAACCTGGCGTGGGAAGTCGGAGCGCTCACGCAAGGCCAGGGGTTGCTCGAGGGGCTCGTGTCCACCGTGCGTCGCCTGATGAGGGCCCGCTAGGCATGCGATGGATAACGCTATCGCGGACTTTCCCCGACCTTGCCATATTGTGCAGGCGGCATGTCGATGGTTTTCTCAGTGGCAGGACAGCTGTCTCGCGCTTCTGGGGTCTGCTCGACGCATGTTTTCACGCGGGACCATGGAGTAGAAGCAATGAGCGACGACGCTCCTGTTTGCGCACGCTGCGGCTCGGCGGTGATGGTCAACCGCGAGAATTACGAGCTGTTCGAGCACATGCACTGGCTGTGTTTTCACCTGGCATTCGAGCACAACGCCGATGTCGACGCACCGTGTGAGGACCGGAGCTGTCCCTGGTTCGTCATCGAGGCGTTGCGGGGTGGTCTCACCGAGGCCGGCCTCGACCCGACAGTCATCCTCATGAATGCCGTAACGCGCCGGGCCGTCCACGCGAAGTGACGCCGTTCACACGGCGAGCGCTGCACTGGCGTCGCCGCCGCTATTCGTCGGTCGAAGGTTCGGCGCTTGTGTCGAGCAGCTCGCGGGCGAGGTCGGCATCCGCGGCGCGGACGAGCAGCCGAATCGGAAAGACGACCGCCATGCTCGGGAACGCCCCGCCGGCCGTATCCGCCATCACGCGCGCGGGAATGCCATTCGCCTCGAGTACCGTGGCGGCGAACTGCGCCTCGACTTCGTTCCCGTACTTCCGCAGCACGACGATGTCGTCAGCCACTGTGCTCCTCCATGCGATGCGAGATTGCCTCGACGCAATATATGGGGCTCCCCGGTGACCGAACGCTATCCGGTGCCGGCAGCGAGGCACCGCGTCGCGCAGTCGATCGACCGCAGCCGGTTCATCTGCACGGTGCAGCGCATCGCGTCGCCGGAGGATGCGCACGCATTCCTGAAGGAAATGAGCGCCGAGTTCCCCGACGCCACGCATAACTGCTGGGCGTTCGTGGCGGGGCCGCCGGGCAGCACCAGCCGCATCGGCATGAGCGACGCCGGGGAACCGCACGGCACCGCAGGCCGCCCGATGCTCACCGTACTGCTTCACAGTGGCGTGGGCGACATCGCCGCCATCGTGACGCGCTACTACGGTGGCACCAAACTCGGCACCGGCGGACTCGTGAAGGCGTACGGCGGTGCGGTGCAGCTTGCGCTCGCGACGTTGCCGCTCACCGAGCGTGTCGACGTCGTCGAGGCGCAAATACTTGTTCGTTGCCTCTTAGTGTCAGTACGCCAAACTTGCTGCCCAAGAAATCTAAAGACGATTCATCAATTACTTCTCCTTCAATATTAAAACTCCGGCTTATGTCAATTTCTGTCCACTTAGGATCGCCTTTGTGGATTGCCACTACAATACTTCCTAAAAATCTTTCCTCATTATCAGAAATGTACTTCTTGAGTGCGGTAATTCGAGTTAGTTTAACTTCTCTTTGAAGAATTTCGTTAATATTTTCAGTGTACAATTCCTCAGATTCTGCAACAGTTATAATTCTATGATTTTCAACAATGTCCTTGACTTTCATTACTGTTGAATAATAATCCCAATATCCTAGGTTTCCGTGTGTACATGCAAGGTGTATCATCTTTAGTAGAATTGTCTTGTTAATCGAGCTTCCGCGTGTAGCTCTTCATTAAGTGGAGGGATAATTTTATTGAAAATATTCTTTTCTATGAGAATGATTTCATCATCTTTTCTGTGTGATAAATCAAAATAATAAACATAAGTCTGGTCAGGCCAAAGGTTCGTCAATCTCATCACATTTCTTGCTGAGCTTCTGTTGCCAATTGCCTTGACATAAGAATAAAATCTTTTGTGGAAATTAAATTCTGTTTCTCCGTTTAAAACACGGCCTACATACAAAAGGTGTCGCATGAAGACCTCATTTGGAAATGGGTGTGCTGGTTCTAAAAAAAACATGTATAAACCCTTTCCGTTCCGAATATTTAGCGGCATTCTTTTTCTTATTTGCTCATCGAATTTCAATTTTATTGGTGTGGTCAATTGATGATCTATTATTTCACACCACCAATTTGGATTATGGTAGACCATCATTCTATGAGGTGGCCCCCATGGATATGCAGTAAGTACTTCTTGGCTAGTTAAGTAAGA
>JBBQDT010000097.1:0-15554 GCA_038319955.1 Gemmatimonadales bacterium
GACAGAGGGACAGAGGGACAGAGGGACAGAGGGACAGAGGGACAGAGGGACAGAGGGACAGAGGGACAGAGGGACAGAGGGACAGAGGGACAGAGGGACAGAGGGACAGAGGGACAGAGGGACACTCGCCGCGATTAAACGCTCTTGCAACCCGAACACCGCCCAGACACACTTCGCAATGTGACCAGCCCGCGCCCGTTCCTCTTCCTCTGTATCGCACTGCTCGCCGCGCTCGGCAACCGCGTAGCGGCCCAACCCGCGCTGCGCGACACCGCGCACAAGCCATTGATCGTCCGCGTGCTCGACGTCGGCCAGGGCGACGCGATTCTCATCCAGAACGGCGGCTCCACGATTCTCGTCGACGGCGCACCAAGCGCCGCGGCACTCGGCAAGCATCTCGATTCGTTCGGCTTGAACAGCGGCACGATTGACGCCGTGATCCTTTCACATGCGCACGCCGATCACTACCAGGGTTTGCGCGAGCTCTTTGCCTCACGCCGTCACATTACGGTGCGCTTCTTCTGGGAGAATCAGGACGTGTCGTCGAATGCGACGCTTCAGACGCTTCGTGATTCAATCGCGTCGCGCGTTCGTGCCGGCTCGCTGATCTACCGCGACACGGACGATCCGTGCGTCAATGGAACGCCGGTCTGCACCGTGACGCTCAAGGGCGGCGCGAAGCTCGAGATCATGCGGCCGGATCCCGCTGGGCGCGATCCCAACAATCGCTCGCCGTTGCTCAAGCTCGTCGGGCCGGACTCCGCGTCGTTCACGATGTTGATGGCCGGCGATGCCGAACACGATGCGATCGCTGCCTTCGTCCGCGCCGGATACGCCACATCGCCCGGGTTGCGCGTCGACGTGCTGAAGGCAGATCACCACGGCAGCTGCAATGGCGTCACCGATGCATTCCTGGATCTCGTGAAGCCAGCGTTGCTCGTCGTCTCAGTGGCGGCACAGAACGACTACGGTCACATGCACACGCAGGCCAAGGCCATGTATCGCACGCATCACGTCCGCTGGTATCGCACCGATCGCAACGGCACCATCACCATCGAGTCCGATGGCACTCGCGGCTCCATCGCGACGGTCAGCAAGCCCCGCGGCCGAGTGAACATGAGCGGCGCGAGCGATCGGACGTCGACGCTCGCCGATTGTCGCTGACGCTGTCCCGCCTGGGCTAGCGTCGGCGCCGGCGCGCCGGCGCGCCAAGCAACGCGCCCATCAACCCGCGTGTCACCACGCCCGCCACGGTGCGCGCCATCGGCGACTTGAGCACCTGCTCGAACATCGTCGGCGCTTCCTTTGCCGGCCGGCCACGCGACGCCGGCGCATCGCTGACCTCCGGCGCCCGCTCGGCCGCGGCGGCAGATGCTGACCTGGCAGTGAGCATCTCGCGTGCACTCTCGCGATCGATCGCCTTCGCATACTCCGTCACTTGCGATGACGTGCGCAGCTGCTGCTGCAGCTCGGCGTCGGTGAGCGGGCCCATACGCGACGACGGCGGCACCATGCGCACGGCAAAGGGAGGAGTCGGTGCGCCACTCGCATTCAGCACGGTCACGAACGCCTCACCAATGCCCAGCGACGTGAGCGTGCCGGGTACGTCGTAGAATGGCGTCTTCGGAAAGGTGCGCGATGCAGCGCGCAGCGCCTTCTCGTCGTCCGGCGTGAACGCGCGCAACGCATGCTGCACCCGATTGCCGAGTTTGCCAAGAATGTCGGCGGGGACTTCCTTGGGGCTCTGGGTGACGAAGAAGACGCCGACCCCCTTCGAACGAATCAACCGCACGACGCGCTCGACCTGCTCCTCGAACGCCTTGCTCGCGCCGTCGAAGAGCAAGTGCGCTTCGTCGAAGAAGAACACGAGCTTCGGCTTGTCGAGATCACCCGCTTCGGGCAACGTGTTGTAGAGCCGGGCCAGCATCCACATCATGAATGTCGAGAAGAGCGCGGGCTTCTCCTGCACGTCACGCAGCTCGAGGATGCTCACGATGCCTCGGCCGTCGGCCGTCGTGCGCATGAGGTCCATGAGGTCGAACTCCGGCTCACCGAAGAAGATGCCGGCGCCCTGTTGTTCCAGCTCGACCATCTCGCGCAGCAGCACGCCGACCGTCTGCTTCGACATCCCGCCATACTCGGCGAGTTCGGCCGCGCCGTCGCCGGAGAGGTACTGGAGTACGGCGCGGAGGTCGCTGAAGTCGAGGAGCAGCAAGCCACGATCGTCCGCGTACTTGAACACCAGCGACAGCACTGACGATTGCGTCTCGTTGAGGTCGAGCACCTTGGCGAGCAGGAGCGGTCCGAACGACGACACCGTCGCACGCAGCTGTGCGCCGAGCGCGCCCGTGAGGCTGAGAAACTCGACGGGAAACGATGTGGCGTTCCACGCATAGCCCGTTTCCGTGGCGCGCTGCGTAACGCGCGCCGACGCCTCACCGGGTGCCGCGACACCCGATACGTCTCCCTTGATGTCCGCGACGAACACCGGAACCCCAGCCGCCGAGAGTTGCTCGGCCATCAGCTGCAGTGTCTTCGTCTTGCCGGTTCCGGTCGCGCCAGCCACGAGGCCGTGCCGGTTGAGCATCGCGAGAGGCACTCGCGCGATGGGTTCCGCGTGGCATTCGTCATCGTGGACGATGGCGCCGAGCGTGATGGCGGGCGCCTTGTCGGGAAATGCGACCTTGGCCGCCGCGAGAATCTTGTCGTCCACGTTTGCTCCCCTCGATGTGATTCAGCTACTCGACAAGGAACTTCGTGACGCATTCTTGGGCAAGCAGGCACTCTGCCATCGCTGACGATGTTTCAATCAGGTCGAGCGGGACTACAGGAGCGCTCGCCGGTGATTGTGCCGGCGGGAGGACGCCATTTGCGGCTCTTGGTCGTGATAACGACCAGCGAGGTTCCTGGGCATCCGCCGTGTCCGATGGCATCGTGGCCCTTGTAGACAGCGATGCCTTCGATGTCGTCGGCGTCGATCGTGAATTCCGGTGGCTGGCGCAGAGGAAAGGCCTGGATGATGAAGCCCACGAGCAGCGAGTCGACGATGAGCGACACCGACGGGCCTGTATACTGGCCCTCGCCAACTCTGATCGTTGAAGCAGTCGGCGGGCCCGCCTTGACTGAGTCCATCGGCATCCGTGTGACGAGCGGAATCGCCTGAGCCTGCACGGATGCTGTGTTCGCGACCAGGAGCAGTAGTACAAGAGCGACAATTCGCATACTGAAAGGACTGGCTTCAATGCGGCCTCGTCACTGCCTCAATCCTGGAGGCCCTGCAATGGAAAAGGCGGGAGCGCTTTCGCGCTCCCGCCTTTCGTCTGTCATCCCCGCACGAACAGTGGGAGGTTGGACGACAGTGAACTACTTCTTCGGATCGAGGATATCGTCGATCCGCTTGATCGCCCCGGCGACGTGCAACTGCGTCCCGCGATCGCCCCTGCCCGACGCACCACGCAGGTCGGAGCGCAGTGCCACGAGCGATCCACGCAGCTGTGACTTCGCGTCGTCGCTCAGCGGCGTGATCCGGATGCCGAACTGCGCCAGCTGTGCCACCTGTGCCGCATTCACCGGCGGCGGATTGAGCTTTCGCTCGATGGTCGTCAGGTAGTCGCTCTGCAGTTCGCGACGGAACGCGTCGATCGACCCGCCGGCGTAGATCTCCGACCACACGCCGTGACGCAGGTCGTCGAGCAGACCGGACAGCGTGTAGACGCTCGTCTTGTTCTGCGCCAGCGCCTCGCCCTCGAGCAAGCGGTTCATGCGGCCGTCGTCGAGCATGGCGTTCAGCACGCGCGCCTGCGCGTTGTTGATGCGGGTGATCATGCCGCCCGCCTCGATGCGGCCGGCAATCTCGGGACGAATCAGGTACGTCGGCGTCTTGAAGACCTCCGTATTGATGAACTTCACCGCCTCGACCTGGCGCGCCTTCGGCATCGCGACGTACACCGGACCACTCTGGCCGCCCGCCTTGTACTGCACGGTGCCGCCGCCGATGATCGTCGCGACGTGGCTCGCCTCGGTGGCCCACTGGCCGACCGTGCGATCGTACACCTCGCGCAGGTCGCTGTTGTCCTCACCCTCGCGCGTCGCGGCGCCGCTGACATAGCCGATCACGCGCTGGATGTTCTTGAAGCCGAGCGCCGTGGACTTCACCGGATCGGCATCGCCGACAGCTTCGCTCTGCGTACCGAAGGCGCCGAACTCGTTGTTGGCCGAGAAGCGGAACCAGGGCGTGTCGTCCTGCTGGCGGATCCACTTCTCGAGCGTCGGACGCTCCTGATCAGGGGTCGTTGCACCGGGAATGGGCCTGTATCCCCAACCAATGGCGTAGCGATCGTACGGACCGATGCGCGGGACGATGTCCTCGAGCGCGATCTTGTCTTCCGGCTGCGCCACATAGTTGTAGCGCGAGTAGTCCATGATGCTCGGCGAGTGGCCCATCTTGTGGACCCAGCTCGCACTGCGGATCGAATCGGCGGGATACGTCGAGCTGCCGATCTGGTCGTGCTGCAGGCCGATGGTGTGGCCGATCTCGTGCGCCACGACGAATTCCAGCAGGCGGCCCGTCAGGGAATCCGGGAACGGGAAGGTGCGAGCGCGCGCATCGAGATGCGACGCCTGCGTGAAGTACCAGTCGCGATTGAGATTGATGACGTTCTGGAAGATGCGCGACGAACCGTTGAGGATCTCACCCGTGCGCGGATCACTCACGTGCGGCCCGACGGCATTCTCCGTGGTGCTCGGCAGCCAGCGGACGACGGTGTGGCGGATGTCCTCCGGCGACCAGTCGGGATCATTGGCCGGTGCATCCATGGCGACGATGCCATCGCGGAAACCGGCCTCTTCGAACGCTGGCTTCCAGTCGTTGATTGCGCGGCGCACCCACGGCTTCCACTGTTCCGGAGTGTTTGGGTCGACGTAATAAACAATGGGCTTTTTCGGCGCACATAGTCCGCTCGCATCGCGCGGACCGGCGCACTCGAGACGGAACTTCGTGATGTACTGGCGACGCGCCGCGCGCGTGTCGGCACCGAAGTCGACGTAGCGCTCGGAGAAGAACCCAACGCGCTCGTCGAAGCGGCGCGGCATCATCGGCTGCTCAGGCAGGCGCACGAGACTCCAGTGCGCGAGCACGCTCGAGGCGGGACGCGGCGCACCACCTGGAACCGGGGGCGCACCACCCGGAGCGGCCGCGGTGCCTGTCTGCGTGGCTTCGATCTCGACGTTGTCCGGGAACGCCACGACACGCTCGATGTACGAGCGCGTCGGATCGATCGCACCGCGGATCGCAGCAATCTCCGGAATGGTCGTCGTGAACAGGCGGGTGACGTCGACGACGGCCGCGCTGTCGGGCCCGTACGTCTCGACGTTGAACGCCGCAACGATCGGCGCGTAGTTCGATGCGACGACCGCCTTGTAGACCGGCAATGAGGTGTCGGCCGTGATCGCGAACGAGGGCGCGCGCAGAAGCACACGGTTGCCGATGCGTTCCCAGCGGAGCGACGACTCACTGAACTGGTCGCCGCCGTAGTTGCCGAAGCCACCGCCCGGAAGGTTCGGGTCGGCGGCCGCTGCGCGCGCGTAGCGGCCCACGATTAGCTGGTCCTTGTTCATCTCCTTCGCGGGAATTTCGAAGTAGAGGCGGTCGCCGACGCGATGCGTGGCGAACAGCCCGCGGCGGGTCTTCGCTTCGCTGGTGATGACGCGATTGTACGGCCGCGGCGCGGCTGCCGCCGGCCCGCCCGCTCCGCCGAGCGCTCGTCCCGCGGTATCCTGTGCGCCGCCGGCTGGGGCACCCTGGCCAGGAACGGGAAACGCTCCCCGATTCGCTGTGTTCTGCGTTGGCGCAGGTGTCGGCGCGGGCTCGGACTTGTTGGCCCCACAGCCCGCTGCCGCGACAGCCGCCGCGATGGGGAGAAGACGGATCTTCATAAATGGTTTGATGGATGCGAACGGGAGGGACAACTCCTGGCACTGCCAGGGATCCGCAAAAGGGCGGATGGAGCGGGATATAAAAGATGACGCATGAAGCACGCGGAACGCTGCGCTTCGCAGAGTAGTTCTCGTCTCAGAGCGCGACGTCGCCACCCTGGTCCTGTTTTGCCGACTCGGCCATTGCTGCTGCGGTCGTCTGGCCGGACTTTCTGTGCGCCTTCGCAGTCCCGGCCGTGTCGATGGCGATCGTGAGCACGATCTGGTCGCCGTCCCGCGCGCGAGTGACCCGGAGAAGTTGGCCCTCAGTGACGCCGGCGGGAAGAAAGTCGCTCGGGAGGTTCATCATCTTCTCGCCATCCTCCTCGACGCGTGCGACGCCCTCCTCGATGGCGTCCACGGCCCAGCGGTGTGTCGTATGCTCGGTCATCGATGGTTTCCGGTTTCGGCGGTTTCAAAGGGTGTTGCGAGTGGCGGCACGGCGAACTCGGGTGCTTGTACTCCGCGCGCGTGTACGCCGACAGGGCTCAGCGGCTCGATGTCGCTACGATTGGCAGCCGCTCCGAGCTCCTTGAATTGCCGAGCCGTCACAAGGACGCGTGACTCCATGGATCCGACGGCGCGATTGTAGCTCGTCACCGCTCGATCGAGCGACAGCCCGAGCTCGACGAAGTGGCCGCCCATCGAGGCGAGCCGCTCATACAGCGTGGCGCCCAGCGTGCTGATCTCGCGCGCGCTGTCGGTCATGCGTGCCTCCCGCCATCCGAACGACACCGCCCGCAACAGCGCGATGAGCGTGGTGGGGGTGGCGAGGATGACGCCGCGCGCAGCGCTGTCGTCGAGCAGTGCGGGGTCGTGCTCGAGCGCGGCGGAGAAAAATGCCTCGCCGGGCAGGAAGAGAACGACGAACTCCGGGGTGGCGCCCGGACCGAGTTGCTCCCAGTAGGCCTTGCGGGCAAGCGCGTCTACGTGCGAGCGGAGGTGCGCCGCATGGGCACGCAGCAATCGCGCTCGGTCACGATCGTCTGTCGCTCTACTGGCGTCCAGATAAGCCATGAGTGGCGCCTTCGCGTCCACGATCACAGCGCGCTCGCCGGGGAGCCTGACGACCATATCAGGCCGCAGAATGCGCGTTTCGCCCTCAGAATCCTCCGCGCTCGTGGTCACTTGCGTCTCGAAATCGCAATGCTCGGCCATCCCCGCGAGCTCGACGACGCGTCGCAACTGAATCTCCCCCCAACGGCCGCGGACGTTGGGGGTCCGGAGCGCGGACGCGAGTTGCTGGGTCTGATCGCGGAGTCCCTCGCTCGCCGCAGCGACGATGTGGAGCTGTTCGGACAGCGCGCCGAACTGCATGGCGCGCTCACGATCGAAGCTGCTCAGCCGCTGGTCATACCGTTCGAGCTCGGACTGCAGTGGAGCCAGGAGCTCGCCCAACCTGTCGTTCGCGGAAGCGCCGGAGTCGTTGTGCGAGCGGCGGATCGCAGCGGTGATGGCGAGCGTGAGCAGCACGCCGCCGATCAGGCCCACGATGAATACGGAGAGTACGGCGGCGGCAGACATCCCGGCCAACATGAGCTCTCGTCTTTCACACCGCCAGCCTGACCCGCGTCCTCGTCGCGCGGATCAGGCTGCAGCGGCGCATCCGAGCCTACGGCTTGCCCATTCTCGCACGTACGGCGTCGAACAGCTTCTTGCCGGCCTGCTGCGCCGCCGCACTGCCGGCATCAGTCGCGCCTGAGGCGAGGTCCTTGAAGCTCACGGCATACTCGCGACCTACCCGTACCTGATTGCTCGGCAGGATCTCGAGCTGCACCAGCGTCAGGTCCTGCGTCCACGACGTTCCCAGCTCGCGGCCGTTGGCGTCCTTCCGGACGAGGGAGAAGGTCGCGGTCCGCGACTCGCCCGGCCGGAGCACGAACTGCGGGTCGACGTTGCGGCCTTCGACCTTGCCGATGCCGCTGACGCTCATGTCGTAGGTGCCCGCCGTGCCCCAGTAGTAGCGATTGCCCAGGTTGTCGGTCGCGCCGTCGCTCGTGGCTTTGTAGGCAAGGATGATCGGCTGCGACGAGACGTTCCGCACCTTCACGTTGGTCCGCAGCACGTGGTATTTCCTATTTCCCTCGGTTGACGTCGTGAACTGCGCGACCTCGGCGACGAAGGGTCCGGCGCCGTAACACCGGGCCTTGCCGGCGCACTGGTCCACTTCCGGCGGCAACATCGCCGGCGGCGGCGCGGAATTCGGCGATGCCTGAGCGACGGCGTCATTCGAGGGCTGCAACGCGACCGTGCCACCGGACGTCCACCCCGGACCGAAGCCGCGGAACTGGATTGCGTGCTCGCGGCCGAGCCGAAACTGATTGCCGGCGACCGGATTGATCTCGCGCACCGCGAGCTCCACGTCGTACTTCGTGCCGAGGATCGTGTTCGCGTTCGGTATCCGGAAGACGTATTCGAAGCGCGCGTCGCTCGCCTCGCCCGGCTGGAGGACGAACTTGGGGTCGAACGAGCTCGATATCTCGCCGATCCCGCGAACCGCGGCCGCCCCGTACACGACGAAGCGATTGCCCTGATCGTCCGTCGCCACGCCAGAGTTCTGCACGTAACCGAGAATGAGCGGGCGACTGGTCTTGTTCTGGAAGCGCACCGTGGTCGTGACCATGCGCGTGCCGCGGTCCTGCTGGCTGGTGCGGAAATCGGTGACCGATGCGGTGAACGTGGAGACATCGGCGCAGTCGGTGCGGCGCTGGCACGGATTGGCCTGCGCGCCGGCCGGACTGCCAACGAGCGATATCGCCGTCGCGACGAAAAGCATGCGTGCGTGTGTCGTGGTCATGGTGAGCACTCAATTTTTGGGGTAAGAGCAGGTCCCTCGCCGTGGGCGCGGGACGACATCCTTTTTCTGATGGATCAGTGCTTCGAGGTGGCCCACCCGGCGTCGACGAGCTGCAGGATGACGCGGATGCGCGGCAGGGCATTCATGCTGCGGCTGAACATGTCGTCGCTCGCGTCGTAGTAGGCCGCCACCGAGGTGCGTGGACCTGACCGGTCGTACACGAGCGACGAGTCCACCGGCGTGCCCCAGCCGAGCGCGTAGCGGCCGGCCTCCTTCGCGCTGCTCACCGGGCCGTACTTCTTCACCAGCGTTGACCGGAACGTCTCGGGGTCCATGTACGAGAAGACGCGCTCCACCCGGATCGAACGCACGACGTCACTGCCGTCCAGCCAGGCGGTGACGCACACGGTGCCCGGCTTCGGAGGTCCGCCACGCTGGCCGGGCATGTCCATGCACTTCATGTCGTTCACGACGAGCGCCGACTGATATCCGGCGAACCAGTTGGTGCTGCGCTTCTGGTGCGTGACGACGCCGTACATCCGCTGCATCGTCGCTTCGAGATCCTTCGCGCGCACACCGACGTGCAGGCCGGCAACGTCATTCACCTCCGCACTGGTACTCTTCGCCTCGGCAACTGCTGTTGGCGCACTCACTCGCGGCGTGAACACCACGGCCCCACGGCGATCCAGCAGGCGCGCCGAGAGGATCTCGGCGCGCACGACGTGTGCGCCGGTGACTGATCCGGACGGATCGCCTGCGCCGACGACGCGAAAGCGGATCTCGTTGCTCACGAAGCGGCCGGCGGACGTGAGCTTCGCGTCGAAGGCACGCGCCTCCTCCCTGTTGGGGAACGGGATGGCGCGCAGCGCGTCCGCGTTGCCGAACACCAGCCGGTACTGCTGGCCGAGCGCCTGGATGTCGATGTAGACGCCCGGCTTGAACAGCATGATCGAGAACTCGCCGCGATCGTGATCGTACTCCGAGATGTTGTCGTTCACGCGCACGACGAACTCGTGCCTTGCATCCGCGCGCGCGAGGTCACTCTCGAGCCGCGCGACTTCCGCCTTGATCACATCGGGCCGATCGAAGCCGGACGCGCGCTGGACGAGAGGGCTGCGCTCTCCGGCGGCACGGAGGTCGATCGTCTCGCCGATGAGCTTGTGGAAGGTGAGCGCCACCAGGCGATCGTCGAGACTGTCGCTCTGGGCCTCGACCGTGGCCGCTGAAAGCAACAGCGCAAACACGATGATCGCTTTCATTGTGAAACTCCTGCGTGAGCCGCCTGCTTGCGCAGCGGGATGCGTTCACCGCCGGCGAAGCGCAGCTCGAACGTCTCGCCATTCGGTACGAGATCGGCGCTCGATCCGTCCGCGAGCTGGAGGGTGCGCACACCGTCGGGCGCGCGATTGGATTTGAGCTGCTGCGTGCCCGCGAAGACGTCATCGCCATCGATGATGAGGACGTGCATGCCGTTCACGAACGCGAGCATCGCGGCAGGCGACGCAGCCCGCCCTGCGCTGCCGTCGATCTCCCAGACGTCGCCGGAACGCGCGGGCACCTGGGCCGCGGATTCGGACGCGCCCTTGCAGCTTGCGGATAGCAGAAGGCAGAACACGAATGCGAGAGTAAATCGCCACCGATGTGGTTGCACTGGAATCCCCGGTGAAGTAGGGTTACGCGGCTCGCGCGGGTCTCTGACCGAGCGAGGTCTTCACTCCCCATTGCGTCGGGGCACCAAAGAAACCGTCATGACGCCTGGCACCAGGGGCAACCACGCCGCGACGACGCGGCCGGAACCGGGGACGGTGCTGGCCGATCAGGACGCGCTCGATCATCTGTTCAGCGTCACGTACGAGGAGCTGCGCCGCCTCGCGTCGAGCGTTCGTCACGGCGATCCGTCAGCCACCATTTCGCCGACGGCGCTCGTCAACGAGGCGTGGGTGAAGCTGTCGTCATCGTCGCGGTTCGCCGTGATGTCGCCGCTGCACTTCAAGCGCATCGCTGCGCGCGCCATGCGACAGGTGCTCGTCGAGGCGGCGCGGCGCCGCAACGCCGAGAAGCGCGGTGGCGACGTCGTCTTCGTCACGTTCGATGAATCGATGGCCGTCGCAGCCACGAGCCGGGACGACCTCCTTGCCCTCGACGCCGCGCTCGACCAACTGGCTCGACTGAATCCTCGCCAGGCGCTGATGGTGGAGAGCCGGTTCTTCGGCGGCCTCGACGTGACGGAGACCGCCGAGTTGCTCGCGGTGTCGGAGGCGACCGTGCTGCGGGACTGGCGCGCGGCGCGGTCCTGGCTAGCCGGTGAGATCCGACGCGCGCGATGACGAACCCCGCGAAGACGGATGCCGCCGAGATCGATGCCGCTCGATGGGAGAAAATCCAGACGGTCTTTCACCTGGCGAGCGACCTGCCGCGCGCCGATCAGCGCGTGTTCGTCGAGCGGCGCTGCAGTGGCGACCGCCTGCTCATCGGCCAGGTGCTCGCGTTGCTGGATGACGACGTGCGTGGTTCATCGTTCCTCGACCGCGGCGTTGCGCACGCAGCGCGCTCCGTCTTCGATGCGGCGACGCATTCCTCACTCCCCGGATTCTCGTTCGGCCCCTACCGCCTCACCCGTCCGATCGGCGAAGGAGGCATGGGCGTCGTCTACCTCGCCGAGCGCGAGGACCTCGGCAGCGTGGCGGCGATCAAGCTGTTGCGCGACGGCCTCCTCTCACCGTCGCGACGCGAGCGGTTTCTCGGCGAACAGCGCACGCTTGCGCAGTTGAGTCATCCGGGCATCGCCCGTCTGTTCGACGCCGGCGCGCTCGAGGACGGCACGCCATGGATCGCCATGGAGTACGTCGACGGCGAATACCTGACAAAGTACTGCCACGCGAAGCGATGCTCCATCGCCGAGCGGTTGCGGTTGTTCCGCGATGTGTGTGATGCCGTGCAGCATGCCCACAGCCATCTCGTGGTGCATCGCGACATCAAGCCATCGAATGTGCTCGTCACGGGCGATGGTGGTGTGAAGCTGCTCGACTTCGGCATCGCCAAGCAGCTTGGTGACCAGAGTGACGTGAGCGACGCGACGCAGACCGGACTGCGCCTGATGACACCGGCGTATGCGGCACCGGAGCAGTTGACCGGTGGACCAGTGGGCACGCACACCGACGTGTATGCACTCGGCGTGGTGCTGTACGAGTTGCTCACCGGGCGCTTGCCGTTCGACCTCGCGGGTCGCACACCATCGCAAGCTGCGGCGATGATTGTCGATCAGTCGCTGGAGAAGCCGTCGTCGGTGGCGCGACGTGCGGCGGCGCGGGAGGGCTGGACGGCCACGCCGCCTGGCGGCCGTGCCGCGTGGGCCGATCTCGACGTGCTGTGCCTCACGGCGATGCATCGCGACCCGCAGCAGCGCTATCGCACCGCCGATGCGCTCATTCGCGACGTCGATCACTTCCTCGAGGGAGAGCCGCTCGAGGCGCGTCCCGATACACTGCGCTATCGGGTGCGGAAGTTCGTGCAGCGCAAGCGCGTTCCACTCGGCGCGGCCGCTGCGGTGTTCGTCCTCGTGATCGCACTCGTCGCGTCGTACACCGTCCGTCTGCAGAATGCGCGCAATGCCGCCGTTGCCGAGACGGCACGAACGGCGCGCATCCAGGGCTTCGTGTTGAACCTGCTGCAGGGCGGCGACAACGAGGTCGGCCCTGCCGATTCACTGCGCGTGCTCACCGTGATGGAGCGAGGCGCGCAGGAAGCCGCGAGCCTCGACGCCGAGCCCGCGGTGCAGGCGGAGCTCTATCAGACGCTCGGCTCAGTGTACACGAAGCTCGGCAAGCTCGATCGTGCCGATACGCTGTTGCGCGCCTCGCTCGAGGCGCGACGAACGCTCTATGGCAGCGAGCATCCCGACGTTGCGCGGAGCCTGATCGCCCAGGGCCGGTTGCGCGTGGAGCAGGCGCGAGTGGCGGACGCCGAGCGACTCGTGCGGGACGGGTTGGCAATGAGCCGTCGGTTGCGTCCGCCCGACCATCCCGACGTTGCCGACGCGACCACCGCGCTGGGTCGTGTACTCGAGGCGCGCGGTACGTTCGCGCAGGCGATCCCCGTGCTCGAGGAGGCAGTGCGCCTCCAGGCGGCGCGCGGCGCGGGCACCCCCGATCTCGCGAAGGCGATCATGGCGCTGGCCGACAACCATTTCTATGCCGGCCACTTCGACGTCGCGGATTCGCTGTATCGGCGCTCGCTCGTGATCTCGAAGGCACGGCAGGGCGCGTTTCATCCGCTCGTCGGCGACGGCTATATCAGCCTCGGCGCCGTACAGCTCGAGAAGGGCAATTACATCGAGGCGGAAAAGTACGATCGGTCAGGGTTGGCGATCATGGAGCAGTGGTACGGCCCCGATGATCCGCGCACCGCGTCGGCGCAGACGATGCTGGCGCGCGCACTCGTGCGTGAGTCGCGCTACGAGGATGCCGCGCCGCTGCTCCAGCGCGCGTTGGCGACACAGGAGCACATATATGGAGGTGTACATCCCAAAGTCGCCTCGGCACTGAACGAGCTCGGCACCGTGGCGATGAAGGGCAAGCGACTCGACGATGCCGACGCCTACTTCGCGCGCATGGCGGACATCTACCGGCGGGTGTATGGCGGCGGCCACTACCTGCTCGGCATCGCCATCGCGAATCGCGGGAGTGTGGCAATCGAGCGGAAGGACAACGTGCGAGCCGAGGCGCTTTTTCGCGAGGCGATGGTTGTCTATGGGAAGTCGCTCGCGCCGGATCATCTCAATTTTGGTATTACGCGAGTGAAGCTGGGGCGAGCACTGGCGCGGCAGGCGCGGTGGAATGAGGCCGAGCGTGAGATCCTCGATGGGTATGCGATCCTGTCGAAGCAGACCAGCCCGTCGGTGAGCTGGCTGAAGGCGGCGCGGGCCGATCTGTCGATAGTGTACGATTCGCTCGGACGGCCCGCTGATGCGGCGAAGTATCGGGAGGCGGCTGGAAAGTAGCCGTGCGCTACTGCGAGAGCGTCTGTCGCTGCGATCACCCAATCGAGAGCTGTCACACACAGCAAGCGATCGACATCCATCGGAAGACCGGCGGAAGGCTCGTCACTGCGCCAAACCGGCTCACGCACGCAGGCACGTCCGACGCCACCCTCAGGTGGCGGGGCCCGCCGGCAGCGGCCACGGGCGGGCCAACGCGCAGGGATGGACTCCGAGGACGCGCATAGCAGCGCGGAAGCGCTCGTCCGAACGGATCGGATCGAGGAGCGGGTTGCACCCGAGGAGCGCGCCGGCGGCCAGATAGCGCCGCTGACTCGCCCGGGTCGTCAGGAGGTGCGTGAAGGACGACGGATCTCCGAAAACGAGGTCAGCCAGCGCGGCGTCGCCCCACCCGGAGCGATCCGCGCCCGGTAGCTGCAGTCGCGCGCGGATACGGGTGGCGTCCGGCCATCTCCCTGCGGCGGCGTATGCGAAGATGAGATCAGCGCTCAGGCGCGAGTCCTCAGGGTGCAACCGGACGGCGCGCTCGAAGGTCTGCACGGCGCTGTCCGGCTGTCCGCCGAATACCTGGGCGAGCCCGAGCGGCCAGAGGGCGAACGCGAAGCCCGAGTCGAGCGCGAGCGCGCGGCGGGCGGCGGCGCGGGCTTCGGGAAAACGGCGTGCATAGACGAGCGCCAGTGCGAAGGCGCTCGCCGGCGTGGGGGCGAGCGGATCGAGCTCGGTCGCATGGCGCAGCTCGACGAGCGCCTCGTCGGTGCGCCCCAGGTTGAGCAGGCTGAGGCCGAGCCAGTGGTGACCTGTAACGGACGACGGGTCGAGCGTGACGGCGGTGCGGTACCGGGTGAGGCCCTCGGCGAGCTTCAGACGCATGTCCAGCGTTGCCGCGCGCGCGAGCTGCCCGTCGGCGAGTGTCGAGTCGAGCGCGACGGCGCGCCTCGCGCTGGCCTCGGCCAGCGCCGCCGCCGAGTCGGTCGGGTCCGGGACGAAGCCGGGGAGCGTGCTGTACGCCATGGCGAGCCCTGCGTGCGCGCGCGCGAACGCGGGGTCGCGGTCAATGGCCTGCTGGTAAAACGCGATCGCGCGCCGGAGATTGGCGGCGCCGCGCTGCATCCAGAAGTATCGGCCGCGGAGGTACAACTCGTACGCTTCCTCATCAGCTGTCCCGCGCTTGGCGTCGAGGGTGGACATGGCGCGCTGCGCGGCGCCGAGCTCGGTCGCGAGCGCCGCGACGATGGCGCGCGTGAGCTCGTCCTGCATCGCGAAGACGTCACGCGAGCGGGTGTCGTACACGCTGTCCCACAGCACCGCGCCGCTCGGTGCGCGGACGATCTGTGCCGTTACATGGACCCGGTCGCCGACGCGACGCACCGTGCCCTCGACGAGCGCGTCCACGCCCAAGGCGCGCGCGATCTCCGGTGTCGCGACGCCGCGCCCCCTGAACGCGTAGCTCGACGTGCGGCCGGCGACCCGCAGGCCCGGCAGTCGCGCAACGGCATGCGCCAACTCGTCGGTGAGGCCGTCGCTGAAATAGTCGTCGCCTGCCGCGCCGCTGGTGTTGACGAAGGGCAGCACGGCTACCGCGTGCGTCGTGCGCACCGGCGGTATGCCCGTGGCGGGCGGCGTGGCTGCGCCGGGCCGACGATCGCGCGCACTGACGGCGAGCGCGCCCACGACGAGCGCGGCGCTCGCGGCGAGGATCACGCCCCACCCGATGGTGGTGCGCCGCGCGGGCCGCGCCGCTTCGGTCACGGCGTCGAGCGCCACGACGACGGCGGCCACCGACGCGGG
>JBBQDT010000098.1:0-15521 GCA_038319955.1 Gemmatimonadales bacterium
GCACCATCCATTGATTCGCTGACGGTGCGCGCGTTATTCCAGTGGGTATCCCTCCTGGAGCGTCGCGCCGATGAAGCTCGCGTCATGGATGATCTGTCCTGTGTTCCTGCTCGCGGTGAGCGTTCCACTCCGCGGGCAGGATCGTGGCGCCACGCGGCTGCACGCGCTGGTGCATGGTCTCACCGTCACGCCACGCGTGCTGATCATCGGCGCGCGCCCAGGCGACGCCGACGCCGACCTCATCGCCTGGCTCGCCAAGGGGCGGCAGGTCGAGACAGGATACCTCTCGCTCACGCGCGGCGAGGGCAGCCCCAACCATGCTGGCGTGGAGGGCGGACTCGCACTCGGAGCCGTCCACACCGAGGAAGTGCTTTCCGCGCGGCGCATCGACGGCGGCTATCAGTTCTTCACGCGTGCCTACGACTTCGGGAGCGCGCGCAACGCAGGCGAGGCATTCCGGAAGTGGGAGCACGACACGCTCCTCGCCGACGTCGTGACGATCGTCCGCTCGTTCCGGCCGCACGTCATCATCGCGCCGCGCTCGGCCGATTCGCTTGATCGCGATGGACAGCGTGCCGCCAGTGCGGTGCTCGCGCGCGAAGTGTTCGACGCCGCGCTCGACACCGCGCGATTCACCCAGGCGAAATTCGGGCGGTCGTGGTCGCCGGTCGCGCTGTTCGCTCCGGGTACGGGTCTGTCGATCGACACGCGTGAGTATGACCGGCTGCGCGGTGTCACCTACGCCACGCTTGGCGCACAGAGTCGCGCGCAGCTGCGCTCCTTCGGCTTCGAGACGCCGCCCTGGCAGGGCTCCGGCGTCGTCACGCTGCAACGGATCGCATCGCACACCGCCGACTCCTCGCCACCGACGTCACTGTTCGACGGCATCGACACGAGCTTCGCGCGATTACAGGCAGGCGCGCTGCCCGACGTTGCCCGACGCATCCAGATGCTCATGGCGGTCGCCGACTCGGCACGCGCCAATCTCGACGTCGAGCATCCGGCTCGCATCATCGACTTCCTCGGCCGCGCATCGGAGCTCGCGTCGATCATCCGCAAGGCGGTGCCCCTCTGCAATCATCCGTCGCGCGACATCGCTGTCAGCCTCGGTACGCGGAGCCGTCCGTGCGACTCGCGTCTGCTCGATCTCGATGCGTCCATCGACCTCGTCCAGCGGCGTGCGGCCGATGCGCTCCTCGCGGCCGGAGGTGTATCGTTCGAGTCGGTGGCCGATCGCGAATTCCTCGCCGGTGGTGACACCGCGCTCGTGACGGTCACCGTCTCCAATCACGGTGACGCCGACATCGCGCTCAACGATGTCACGGTATCAGGAGCGGTTCCGGTGCGCATGACCGAGGCGATCCGCGTTCCCGCGCACGGCACCGCGACGCTCCAGCGGTCCGTCGTCAGCCTTGCCTACGCGCATCCATGGTGGGTGTGGAAGACGAAGGACAACTTCTATCCGCTCATCACCACCTCACTCGATGGCGCGCCGCGCGCCGGCCCACCGCTCAAGGATTGGACGACGTTCGGCATCGCCGTCCCCGAGACGATGCGTCGGCCGAGCGACGTGACGGCGACGGTGACCGTCGGGTTCACCACCGTGTCGGCGAGCGTCGGCAGCATCGTCTTCAAGTCGGCAGAGCCGACACTCGGCGTTCGCGATCGTGACGTGAGCGGCGTGCCGGCGGTGACGTTGGGCTTCGAGCGCGCGACCGAGTGGGCGCAGGCGGGCAAGCCACTGCGCAGGCAGCTGCGCGTGTCGATCAAGTCCTTTTCCGACAAGCCACAGCGAGTCGCGATCAGGGCCAACGCTCCCAACGGCGTACGAGTGGATTCGCTGCCGTCGTCGATGAGTCTCGCGCCGCACGAATGGCGCGAGATACGGCTGCCAGTCCGCGGGGCGCTCACGAGCGGCCGGCACGAGATCGGCGTCGCGGGCATTGCGCCACCGGACACGTTCACCGCCGGCTTCAAGACGGCGCAGTACTCCTATCTTCCGCCGATCTACCTGTACCGCGACGCGGCCGTTCGCGTCCAGGCGGTGGATATCGACATCCCGAACAAGTTGAGTGTCGCCTACGTGCGCGGCGTGGGCGAGGACGGTGACGTCGCACTCAAGCAGCTCGGCATTCCGGCGTACGCGTTCAACAATGAAGGGTTGTTGCGCTTCGACCTCGACGGCATCAGCACGGTGTTCATCGGGCCCGACGCCTTTCGGGCGGATCCGGCGCTGGTTGGCCAGATGCCACGGCTGATGGAGTTTGCACGCAAGGGCGGCACCGTCGTGGTGATGAGCAACGTACAGGCGGCGATGACACGGGGTGTGCTTCCCTTTCCGGTGAGCTTCGCGAAGCCATTCGTCGACCGCGTGATGATGGACGACGCGCCCGTCATCGCCCTCGATCCGCGCAGTCGACTGCTCAACTGGCCCAATCAGATCCGGGATGACGACTGGGCGAAGTGGGCCGGCGAGCGGGTGAGCGCGATGCCGTCGACAGCAGATTCGCGTTACGGCACGGTGGTGGAGATCCACGATCCCGGCGAGGGGGAGAATCGCAATGCGCTCCTCGTCGCCGCTGTGGGCAAGGGGAAGGTCATCTACAGTGCGCTCAACATCCCGCAACAGATCGCGGCGGGGGTCCCCGGCGCGATGCGCCTCTGGATCAACCTGCTCAGCGCCGGCCTTCCCGCCGAGAGTCGCGTGGCCGCGGAAAATCCATAGCAGGGGACGGTTGCCGACTCCCGCATCGGCGGCGATGTTCTCGCGGTCCATCACTCGCTGGAGCCTCACATCATGTGGAAGTTCACGACCGCCGTGCTCGCGCTCACGTCGTCCGCGTGGATCGCGCCCCCTGCACCTGCGCGCGGAGCGACGGGCACCATTGTCGGACGCTGGGATTTCGCAGTCACGCAGGGCTCGGCGAAGCTTCCCTCGTGGCTCGAGGTGCGCCCATCGGGGAACGGCTACCTCGTCGGGCAGTTCGTCGGGGTGGTGGGCATGGCTCGGCCTGTGGCTCGCATCGACACGACGGGCGGCATGATCCGCTTCGCCATTCCGCCACAGTGGGAGCAGGGCAAGGGAGATCTGCAGGTGGAAGCGCGCATGGAAAACGACGAGCTGCATGGCACCATGACCTTTCCCGACGGCAAGCGCTCGGACTTCACGGCGAAGCGCGCGCCGTCATTGCGACGCACGTCGACGCCCGCGTGGGGCGATCCCATTCGACTCTTCAACGGCAAGGACCTCTCGGGCTGGCGCGCACTCGGCACCAACCAGTGGCGCGCCGTCAATGGCGTGCTCCAGAGCCCCAGGTCCGGCGCGAATCTCGTCACCGAGAGGACCTTCACCGACTACAAGCTGCACCTCGAGTTCCGCTACCCCAGGGGCAGCAATAGCGGCGTCTATCAGCGGGGCCGCTACGAGGTCCAGATCGAGGACAGCCTCACCACCGAGTCGCAGAACGACCTGCTCGGTGGCGTGTACGGATTCCTGGCGCCGAGTGAAGTGGTCGCGAGGAAGCCCGGTGAATGGCAGACGTTCGACATCACCCTCATCGGACGGATGATCACCGTGGTCGCGAATGGGACGACCGTCATCTGCAATCGCGAGATTCCCGGTCCCACCGGCGGGGCGCTCGATGCCGACGAGGGTGCGCCGGGCCCGCTGCTGCTGCAAGGCGACCACGGGCCCATCGAGTATCGCAACATCGTGCTGCGTCCGGCGAAATGACGCTCGTCCTCACGCCGCCACCGGAATCGCCCGAGGTCGATCTCGCGACGACCTACGACGCGATCGTCGTGGGCAGCGGCGCCGCCGGCGGCATGGCGGCACACGTGCTGACGGCGAAGGGCCTCAAGGTGCTGCTGCTCGAGGCGGGGAAGAAGCTGCCCATCGAGAAGGAGCTTCGCTCGATGCAGTGGCCGTACGATCATCCCCGTCGAGGTGACGCGCCGCCCGGCTCGCACGCGCTGTCGTTCAATGAGTACACGGTTCGACAGCGGCCGTACGCCGCCAACAGCGCGTACAAGCACGTGTATTCCTATGTCGGTGGATGGGGTGGTGCGGACTACGTGAAGAACATTCTCGTGGACGAAAAGGAGAATCCCTACACCGGCAGCCCGTACGCGTGGGTGCGCGCGCGCGCACTCGGTGGCAAGACCAACATCTGGGGACGTCTCGCGCTGCGCCTGTCCGACTTCGACTTCAAGGCGAAGTCGCACGATGGCTATGGCGACGACTGGCCCATCGCCTACAGCGACATCGAGCCGTACTACGACCGTGTCGACCGCTACCTCGGCATCTCGGGCCACAAGGAGAACCTCCCGCACCTGCCGGACAGTCTCTTCCAGCGACCAACCAAGCTGAATGTCGGCGAGGTGACGTTGCGGCAGAAGTTGGCGCCGATGGGTCGCGTGCTCACGCCGTATCGTGCCGGCGTCACCACTGATGGGCTCAAGCACAACAAGTATCGCAGCAAGTGCTATGGCCGCGGCGCGTGCAACCGGCGCGCCGGTGGTTGCGACATTCATGCGGCGTTCGACTCGCCCACGGGACTCATCTATCCCGCCATGGACACGGGCAACCTCACGCTGCGCACGAACTCGACGGCGCGCGAGGTGCTTGTCGACAGGAAGACGGGCAAGGCCCGTGGCGTCGCGTTCGTCGACAGCGTGACGCACAAGACGTACGAAGCCACGGCGAAGGTCGTCGTGCTCGCAGCGTCGACGCTGGAGTCCGCGCGACTGCTCCTGCTGTCGACGTCGCCGCAGCACCCGAACGGCATCGGCAACACCAGCGGCCACGTGGGACACAACTTCTGCGAGCACGTCATGGGCCCGGGCGTCACCGGCCTGATGAAGGATCTCGTCGGAAAGCCGCACACCATCGAAGATGGGAGGCCCGGCGGCTTCTACATTCCGCGCTTTCGCAACCTCGCCGACAAGCAGAACGGCTTTATCCGCGGCTATGGCTTCGAGGGCAACAGCGGCCAGTCCATGTTTCCATGGCACACCGATCGTCCCGGCTTTGGTGCGCAGTACAAGAAGGAAGTGCGCGATCACGCCGGCGCGTTCATCAACATCGGTGCCTTTGGCGAGGTGCTGCCCCGCTACGAGAGTGCGGTCAGCATCGACCCCGACGTGAAGGATGCCTGGGGCATTCCCGCGCTGCGGTTTCAGTATCAGTTCAGCGACAACGAGAAGAAGATGGGTGAAGACATGGTCACGTCGGCGCGCGAGATGTTCGACGCCGCCGGCATCGAGATCATCGGCGTGGATCGCGAGCTGCTCACCGAGGGCTGGTCCATCCACGAACTGGGCACCTCCCGCATGGGCGATGACCCGAAGACGTCGGTGTTGAACCAGTTCCAGCAATCGCATGACGTGAAGAACCTCTTCGTCGTGGATGGCAGTTCGCACGTGAGCGCGTCGTGCCAGAATCCGACCTGGACCATCATGGCCCTCGCGTGGCGGTCGTGCGACTACCTCGCGGACGAATTGCGCAAGGGTGCCCTATGACGGACCGCTCTCCATGGACGCTCACCCGGCGCGAGCTGCTCGGCGCCACTGCTTCGGCGCTCGTCATCCCGCTGCTGACGCCGCGCCTGCTCGCGGCGCTGTCGCCGTTCACGGTGTCCGCGCGCTTCTTCACGCCGGCGGAATTCGCGCTGGTGGACGAGCTGAGCGAGATGATCATCCCCACCGACGCGCAATCGCCTGGCGCGCGGGCAGCTCGGGTCGCCGGTGAGATCGATCGCAGGCTCTCGGAGACCGTCGAGACGGAGTGGCAATCCCGCTGGCGCATGGGACTGCAGAGCGTGGACGCGCTGTGCCGCGAGCTCAGTGGGAAGCGGTTCATGCAGGCGACGGCGGACGAACGTCTTGCCGTATTGACCCAGATGGCTGCCGGCGAGGCGGATCCGAAGACGCCGGCGCAGAAGTTCTTCGGCGAGCTGAAGGGAGCCACGGCGCAGGCGTACTACACGTCGAAGATCGGCATCCACGTCGACCAGCAGTACAAGGGCAATGTGTACCAGCAAGGCGAGTACGCCGGCTTCGCCGCAACGTGATGGTCCCGATGTCCAACTCCTCACACAGGTTTGTCATGCGCGCATTCGTCGTCGCTTCGCTGACCGTCGCACTCGCTGCGCACGCCGATGCCCAGGCCGTTGAGTATCGGTCGAAGGCCGGCGTGGAATTCCGCGCGCAGGCCGACACGGGCGCAGTCGCGCGAGCAAGGGAAGCGCTCGCCGCCGATCCGAAGAATGTGGACAAGATCATCCAGCTCGGGCTCGCCCAGAGCGCCATCCGCGAGTACCACGACGCGATCGCGACGTTCACGCGCGGGATGAAGATCGACCCGAAGAATCCGTTGCTCTATCGCTGGCGCGGGCACCGGTACATCTCCATCGGCGCCTTCGACAAGGCGCTCGCCGACCTCACGCGCGGGAATGCCCTGGATTCGACGAACTACGACATCCTCTATCACCTGGGTGTGTCGCACTTCGAGCGTGGCGAGTTCTCGCAGGCGGCGAAAGCGTTCGCCCAGGCGCAGCGCCGAGCGCCGAATGACAACGAGGTTGCCGGTGCCACCGATTGGCTCTGGATGTCGCTGGCGCGCGCGAAACGCAGTGCGGACGCCCAGAGCGCGTTGGCGCCAATCACGGATTCGCTCAGGATCACGTCGGCAACGGCCTACTGGCAGCGTCTCAAGCTGTACCGCGGCCTCATCGGTCCGGATCAGGTGATCGGACCGTCGGACACGGCGGCGGTGCAGATCGCGACGATGAGCTTCGGCGTGGGCAACTGGTACCTGGCGAAGGGCGATACCGCGAATGCCAGGCGGTGGTTCAAGCGGGCCGTCGAGTCGGGCGGATGGCCGGGTTTCGCATTCTTCGCCGCGGAGACGGAGCTCAAGCGGCTGCGGTGATGCGCATGTCGCCGAGCTGCGCGAGGCAGTTCAAGAATCAGGGCTTCCGCAGCTCGGACACCGCCGAACCGTCCTTGCGCGGATCCGACGCTCCTGAATTCACCTTGGCTGCGAAGTCGCGCATCACCGCCTGACCCGATCCCATGCGCGTCGAGGAATAGTCGCCCCGCATGACGATCGTGTGACCCTGCGCGGCGAGCGCCGCACGCGTCGCGTCGCTGATCCGTGACTCGACGTTCACGTCGCAGCCACCAAAGGTTTCCTTCGAAAACCTGGGTGCATCCAGCGCGGCCTGCGGGTTGAGGCCGAAGTCGACGAGATTCGACACGAATTGGGCGTGTGCCTGTGCCTGATTCCACCCGCCCATGATGCCGAATGCGATGCGAACGTCGCCCTTCTCCATGAAGGCGGGGATGATCGTGTGCAACGGCCGCTTGCGGCCCGCGAGTACGTTGGGGCTCGTCTTGTCGAGTGTGAACCCGCCGCCGCGATTGTGCAGCACGAAGCCGGCGCCCCCGACGGCGATGCCCGACCCGAATCCGACAGTGGAGTAGTTGCTCTGGATGAGCGACACCATGTTGCCCTCGCGATCCACGACGCTGAGGTAGGTCGTTCCGTTGTCCGTGACCGATGGCGTGCCGGCGTCGACGGAGCAGTTCGCGCGCGTCAGGTCGATGCGTTGCGCGCGCGTCTTTCCGAACCCCTTCGATTTCATCGCGCTCACCGGCACGCTCGTGAAACGCGGATCGGCGTCGTAGCGCTGCATGTCCGCGTACGCGAGCTTCTTCGCCTCGATCATGATGTGCAGCGCCTTCACGGAGTTCTGCCCCATCGCACCCAGCGGGAAGCCCTCCATGATGTTGAGCATCTCCAGCGCGGCAATGCCCTGTCCGTTGGGCGGCAGTTCGTAGACGGTCCAGCCGCGATACGTCGTCGAGATCGGATCCACCCATTCGCTCTCGAACTCGGCAAGGTCGGGCGCCTGCATGGTGCCGCCATGACTCGCCGACGTCGCGAGAATCCGGCGCGCAATCTCACCGTTGTAGAACGCGTTGCGACCGAACTGCGCAAGCTGGCGGTACGACCACGCGAGATCGGGATTGCGGAAGACTTCACCCGCGGCAGGAACGCGGCCGTTGACGAGGAACGTCTTCGCCGTCGGCGCGTCGGCGCGAAGCGCAGATTCGCTATCGCGCCAGTAGACGCTCACCACCTCGCCCACCGGAAAGCCCGCGTCCGCGTAGGTGATCGCCGGTGCGAGCACCTGGCGAAATCCCAGGCGGCCGAAGCGCTTCAGCAGTTTGTCCCAGCCATCCACGGCGCCCGGCACGGTGACCGAATGGATGTCCTTCGCCGGCATGGTCGTCATGCCCTTCGCCAGAAGGAAGTCCGCCGACAGTCCCTTCGGCGCCCACCCAGACGCGTTGAGCCCATAGAGCTTGCCCGTCTTCGCCTCGTAGACGATGGCGAACAGGTCGCCACCGATGCCGTCGTTCATCGGTGCGATCAGGCCCATCATCGCATTCGTCGCCACCGCAGCATCGATCGCGTTGCCGCCCTGCTCGAGAATGCGCGCGCCCACCTGCGACGCGAGCACGCTCTCGCTCGCCACCACGCCCGTCTGTGACACCACCATCGACCGCGACTGCGACCGATCCTGCGCCGCCGCGACGGAACTCATGGCGAGCATGCCAACTGCGACCTGTTTCAACATCGGCCTCTCCGATTGCGTGTCCGAAAACGGCGAGCCGGCGGCTGCCATCGACGATAGCTTCCCACGATGCGACTGGACCAGGACAGCTGCACCCGAGCCCTCGAGGCGCGCGACGCACGGTTCGACGGCATCTTCTTCGTCGGCATTCGGTCGACGGGGATCTACTGCCGACCAATCTGCCCTGCCCGCGCCGCACTCCGGAAGAACCGCCGGTTCTTCGCTAATGCAGCGGCGGCTGAGCGCGCCGGCTTCCGGCCATGTCTCCGCTGCCGGCCCGAGCTCGCGCCGGGTTTCGCACGCGTCGACGCGCTGCCGCAGCTCGCCCAGTCGGCGGCGAGGCGCATCGCCTCCGGCGAGATGAACGGCATTGGCGTAGATGGCCTCGCGCTCTCCCTCGGCATCAGCGCACGTCAGCTCCGCCGCGCGATGCAGGTGGAGCTCGGCGTCACCCCGATCGAGCTGGCGCAAACGCATCGGCTGTTGCTCGCCAAGCAACTGCTCACCGACACCCCGCTGCCCATCGCACAGGTGGCATACGCGAGCGGATTTCAGAGCTTGCGACGGTTCAACGCGTTGTTCCTCGAACGCTATCGCCTGAATCCGCAGGCGATGCGCCGTCGCCGGCTCGCGGCTCCCGGCAATGCCGTCGAGGGCGAAGACGTCGACGGAGTGCGATTGGCGCTTTCGTATCGTCCGCCACTCGCGTGGGACGCTTTGCTTGGGTTCCTCGCCGCGCGTGCGGCGCCCGCCGTCGAGAGCGTGCACGACGGTGTCTATGCGCGGACGCTGTCCGTCCACGGCCACAGCGGCGTCATTCGTGTCTCGCGTCCACGAGTGCGTGCGCCGCGCGATGGCGAGGCGCGCTCCGCCGCGCTGCCCGTGCTCCACCTCGACCTCAGTGCTTCGCTGCTTCCTGTGCTGCTCGCCGTGTGCGCCTGCGTGCGCCGGCTGTTCGACCTCGATGCCGAACCGGAGAAGATCGTCGAGCATCTCGCGTCCACTGGATTCGGTCCGATTCGTGGCGAGGCGCGTGGTCTTCGTGTGCCCGGCGCCGCCGACAGCTTCGAGCTCGTCATCCGCGCGATACTCGGGCAGCAGGTGTCGGTGAAAGGGGCGTCGACGCTCATGTCGCGATTCACCGACGCATTTGGCGCGACGATGCAGACGGCGTATCCGCAGTTGACGCGATTGGCCGCAACGGCCGAGCGTGTCGCGCAGGCGACACCGTTCGAGATTGCGACGATCGGGCTCCCGCGGGCGCGCGCGACCACGATTCACACGCTGGCAACTCGCATCGCGGATGGATCGCTCATCATCGACCTCGAGGCCGACGTACGCATCCTCACGCGGCAACTGCTCGACCTCCCCGGCATCGGACCGTGGACGGCCGAGTACATCCTCATGCGCGCCGTGCACTGGCCCGACGCGTTTCCCGCCTCGGATCTCGTGCTCCGGCGAGCGGCAGGCGACCTGTCACCGGCGAAGCTGTTGCGCGCGGCGGAACAATGGCGTCCCTGGCGCGCCTATGCGGCGATGCACCTGTGGCGCAGGGCCTGACTCAACGGCGTGTGCTGACCCTCCAGTATCGACTGGAGGTCGGACAGTACGATCCGCAGAAGGGTTAGCCTTCCTTGCCGACACGCCGGTCGAGCGCCGCGACGAACGCGCCAGCGGAGGCGAAGCGATCGTTCGGGTCGCACGACAGGGCGCATCGCATCGCCTTCTCGATCTGCACCGTGATGTCGTCGCGGGTCGCGCTGATGAATTCGGGCACGCTGGTAAACTTCCGCGCGTTGTCGACCACACCGCGCACACCCATGAACGGGGGCACGCCCGCGAGCATCTCGTAGACGAGGCAGGCGAGGGCGTAAACGTCGCTGCGGGCGTCGAGGTCGCGGTCGGCGGCGAGCTGTTCGGGGCTCATGTACGCTGGCGTGCCGATGGCGACGCCAGTGTCGGTGAGCGCCGCCTCGCCGGCAAGCTGGATGGCGCGCGCGATGCCGAAGTCCGCCACGAGCGCGTGCTCGTCGAGGAGGAGGATGTTCTCGGGCTTGATGTCGCGGTGCAGGATGTTGTGGGAATGCGCGTAATCCAGCGCATCGGCGACCTCGCGGGCGATGCGCGTCGCATCGCCAACGGAGAGGCGCTTGTCGGTCGCCAGCTGCATGCGCCGGCGCAGCGTTTCGCCTTCGACGTATGACGTGACGTAATAGGGAATACCGAGCGCGTCGCCGGAGTCGAAGAGGGGGAGGATGTGCGGGTGCTGGAGCTGCGCGAGGTACTTGATCTCGCGGATGAACCGTTCGCCCGCAGCGGGATCCTCGAGGTGGAGCCGGAGGGCCTTGATGGCCACCATGCGATCGTGCTTGATGTCGTGGGCGAGGTACACGCTCGCCATGGCGCCGTGCCCGAGGGCACGTTGCGGCACATAGCGGTCGACCAGAGCGACCTGTAGTTGTTCGAGGACGAGGTCTTTCAACGTGGACCCGGTGGAAAGACGACCTTCGGGGAGGGTGGTGTAATGTGCTGGTCGTCTCGTACGGTGGCCAGAGACGAGACGACGAACGTCTAGTCGGTAGCCTGTTGTGACGCTATACTGAGCGCGCCTGTAGCCGTTGGCTTCGACACGAGGTCGACTAAAGGCTCAACGCGCGAGGCCGACGCCGGTGATCGCCAAGTACGGCACGTTCGAATACGCGCTGGCAGAACATTACCGGTTCGAGGATGAACTCGGACGCGGGGCCATGGGCACGGTCTACCGCGCCAAGGACATTCGACTCGGCTGCCCGGTCGCGATCAAGTTCCTCCACCCAGCGCTCACCAACGAGCTGGGTGTCAGTCGCTTCCAGAGCGAGATCCGCATTGCCGCGGGCCTGCATCACCCCAACATCATCGGTGTGCATGACTGCGGCGAGGCCGACGGCCGGCTCTACTATGTCATGGACTACCTCGGCGGCGAGACTCTTCGCGATCGACTGAACCGCGAGAGGCAGCTTTCCATCGACGACGCCCTCCTGATCGTGGATCAGGTTGCCGAAGGGCTGCAGTACGCGCACGACCACAACGTCGTGCATCGCGACATCAAGCCGGAGAACATCATCCTCGCCGAGGGGCGAGCCTGTCTCGTCGACTTCGGACTGGCGCGCGCGCTCGGCAACGTCGAGGCTCGGCGGTTGACCGCAAGCGGCATCTCGGTCGGCACGCCGCATTACCTGAGTCCCGAGCAGGCAGCGGCGGAGAAGGAGGTCGGTCCGCGGGCAGACCAGTACGCGCTCGCCTGCGTGCTGTATGAGATGATTGCCGGAGAATGTCCGTTCACGGGACCAACGGCACAGTCGATCGCGATGCGACATCTGTCAGAGCAGCCACGAGCGCTTCGAGACCGACGGCACCTGACACCGCCGAGTGTGGACGCCGCGGTTCTCCGCGCACTGGAAAAGGTGCCGGCGGACAGATTCGCGACGATCAAGGCCTTCGCCTGCGCGCTTCACACGAGGTCGATCGTGCGACCGAAAGCGCGGGCGCGCCTGCTCGTGATCGTGCCGGTCACCGTTATCGCCATCATCGTGGCGGCCGCACTGACACGCTACACTCGTGGGCCCAACCAGCGCAGCGTCGCGGCCGGGAGTGCAGTGCCGTTCGTATCCGATGCAACCGACCGGCAACGCCGCGTCGCGGTGTTGTACTTCGACGACAATAGCCAGCAGCACCAGCTCCGCTACCTGGCCGACGGCCTCACAGAGTCGGTCATCACGCAATTGAACGGCGTGCAGGGCGTCTCAGTCGTGTCGCGCAATGGAGTCCGGCAATTCCGTGACAGCGCGGTATCGTTCGCGGCGATGGTCAAGGCCCTGAATGTGGGCAGTGTCGTCGAAGGGAGCCTACGCACCACGGGAGACAGCATCCTCGTCGCCGTGCGATTGGTCGATGGCGAGTCGGGAGCCGCCGTCGGCAGCACGAACATCGCGCGAGCGGCCAACAACATTCTCGCGCTCGAGGAGGAAATCGCAGACCAGGTGGCGATGTTCCTGAGGAAGCGATTGGGGGAGCAAGTGCGTCTTCGAAGCGTGCGATCGGGAACCGAAAGCGAGAAGGCGCTCGACCTTGTGCTGCGAGCGGAGCGGCTGCGGAAGGATGCAACGGAATTGGCAGAGCACACCGATTCGATCGGGAGCCGGACGGCCGTGGCGCAGCTGCTGACACGTGCGGATCAGCTGCTCGCGAGCGCTGAGTCTGCAGATCCACGATGGACGCAGCCCGTCATTGCCAGAGGGTGGATCGCGTTGGATGTCGCACTGGTCGAGGATCGAGACGCCGTGCGGCGCGCAAAATTTGCGAAGGCACACACGTTCGCGGCTCGTGCGTTTGCTCGCGATTCCCTCAATCCGTCCGCGCTCGAGCTCCTTGGAACGGTGGAATGGAATCGCGCCACCGTCGGCTTCACCGCAAAGATCGAGCAACGGATGGCCGACGCGGCACGTGAACATCTCCAGACGGCCGTCAGCAGGGATAGCACGCGTGCCAATGCATGGGCCTCCCTCAGTAGAGTGCTGAGATACTCCGGTCGTCCTGATGAGGCGAGGGAAGCGGATCTCTATGCCAAACGCGCGCTCGACGCAGACGCCTACCTGGCGAACGCACCGGACATTCTCAACGGCTTGTTCCGGAGCGCGCTCCATCTCGGCGATTTGCCAGCAGCGCGGTCGTGGTGTGATCGCGGAAAGCGAGCCGCACCGGACGATCCGCTGTTCGTCGAATGCGATCTCACACTCATGGTGTATCGGAATGCGAAGGCGCAGCCGGCGCAGGCGTGGTCGATCGTCCAGCGTCTCGCCCATATCGACCCGCCCGAGAAGGCGCGAGCGTCGGGGACGCCATACAACCCCGTGCATCGGCGAATGCTGGCAGCGATCGTTTCAGCCCGTGCCGGTGAGCGGGATCGCGCACTCGCGGAACTGACTCGGGCGCGTACCGACGTCGCGATGGACGCCGGACTCGCAATCGACCTCCTGCTGGATGAAGCGGTGCTCTGGCAGTCGCTCGGCGCACGAGACAGCGCGAAAAGTTGCATGCAGAGGTACGTCGTGGCGCGCGGCTATCGGCAGTTCCTCGCCGTTGATCCACTGTATGCGCCGCTCGTCACAACTGCCTCGCGTCCATCGACAGATACTCCGCCACGGTGAGATCCTGGTATCCATGCTCGACGGTGAAACGCAGCACTGACGACGTGGATCCTGGCGGATGCCGCAGCGCGAGCCACGCGGAATCCGACGCGAGCTTTGCACGCAGCGCAAGGACCGTCGTCATGGACCAGATCCGCGCATAGTAGGGGAGCACGAATTTGTCGACGGCTGACAAGCTCCAGAATATCGCGTCGGAATTCTCACGAAGCGCAACGTCCGGCCCGCCTTCGATCTGGAGCTCGATCTCGAACGTCGGGCGCTCGATCCCCTGGTCTCCCCCGTCCGTCCGGAGCGCGATCAGTTGATTGTCGGCACTCTGGACGCTTCCCACGGCGACGACCATGTGCACACCGTCGCGCTCCACCAACACGAGATCCTGATTCCTGAGTCCGTCCGCGGTCTCCGCCAGCTTGCGCAATGCATTCGCGTCGATCGACATGCCGCCTCCGTCGTTGAAGGGCGAACATCCGAGATGAATAGCAGGTCCGATAACGCTATGTGTGCGTGTGGTGGTGTCAAGATCGGTAAGGTGGGGTCGCGAAACGCTAAACCGACGGAGGGTATGGTACTGCCTGTATCAGCGAGAACCAGAACCGTGTCCCCACACCCAGATCGCTATCCACCCCGATTGTCCCACCGTGCGCCTCCACGATCCCACGCGCAATCGTCAACCCGAGCCCGATCCCGCGACGATCCGTCTTCTGCCCCTGCCAGAACTGCCCGAACACTTGCTCGAGCTGCTCCGGCGGGATGCCCGGTCCAGTGTCCGTCACACTGAACCACACGCGCTCATCCGCCAACTCGGCGCGCAACGTGATCGACCCACCCGCCGGTGTGAACTTGATCGCATTCCCGATGAGGTTCGAGAACACCTGGCCGATCCGTTCGGCATCGGCGCTCACGTGCGGCAATGCATCGGCCAGTTGTGTGAGCAACGAGAGCGACGCCTCGCTCGCCAACGGCTGCATCAGCTCGACCGCATTCGCGAGGAGTTGCGCTGGTGCGACCGCGCGCGCGTCCACCTCCATTCGCCCCGTATCCATCCGCGCCACGTTCAGCAGATCGTGGATCAGCCGGTTCATCCGCGCACCGGTGCGCTTGATGACCTCCGCCTGCCGCGAGCGCGCAGTCTCGGCCATCGATGCCTCGCCGAGCAGGTCGGCCGACATCAGGATGGTGCTCAATGGATTGCGGAGGTCGTGCGCGACGATCCGCAGCACTTCCTCTCGCGCCGCACTGGCGGCTTGCGCCGCTGTTGCCCGCGCATTGGCCTGATCGACCTGCCGCTCCATCGTCAATCGTCCGACTTCCGTCGCGATCACGCTGCGAATCGCCTCCGTGACTCGCCCCGACAGAATGCTCATGGCGATCAACCCGGAGACGATCCCGATGGCCGGCAGGGGAGGCAACTGCGCGATGAACGCGACCGACAGGAACGCAAAAATCGCCAGGGTCGAGCTGAGTCGCGTGGCGATCCGTGTCAATCGCAGCGCACCCGTGAACACAAGGAACCCGCACAGCAGAGACACGTTCGCGGTGCGCGCCGCTTGGGTCCCCGCTCCGGCGCCGGCCGTTAGCGTCGCTCCCACGACGATGGCGATCGCGTCTGCCGCTGGCGCCGCGCGACGACCCCACGCGCGATACCTTCCCCGACGCAACGCGAGATAGAGGAGCGCGGCGATGAGCGTCCACG